>NZ_JBMPPD010000006.1:0-125469 GCF_049339825.1 Undibacterium sp. RuRC25W
CTTTGCTCACATCAAACAATTTAGGCGGGTTGCAACGCGATACGACAAACTCGCTGAACGATTTGCTTCATTTGTGGCAATTGCAGCTTCGATGCTTTGGTTAAAATAAATGTCAACACGCCCTAATAAATTCGCTTTCTAAAGACGATAAAAAAGTAACGATTTATATCAAAAGATTTGTAATAAATAGTATAAGAATCGCCCCGCACTATGTTGGTGATGGCGTGCATTCTTCTTTCTGGAACTATCGTAATTTTGATAATTATAGTTATTCAAAAAACGATAAAAACAATTAATTCGAGTAATTCTGATCGTTTTAATTTGCTGATATGAGTTAAGTGCAAATTTTATTAAATTGCCGCCCTTTTTTTGTGCGACGCACTGAAATTCAATTAAATGCAGGAGCTGGCTGCCTGCGTAAAGATATCTTGAAACATTACTGTTACTAAATTCTAAAAGTGTCTCTTTTGCACACGTTCATCCAATTTGGTCACGTTGACAGCCAGATCGTCAAAATGTTTTGATGCATTACGACGAGGTTTTGGCCTGTCAACGAAAGTAGTTGATTACGCAATTCAACGCCACTGTTTGGACATCAACGACGTAATAAAAATATAAAAATAATTGAATTTATGGCTGACAACATCGTTTGCCAAAAACATTAACATCTTTGGAGAAAGTGTCATGGTTGAAAAAATAGTAGCCCGTTCAATACGACTCATGTTTGTTGGTGGTATCGCAGTCAGTGCAATGACGCAAACTGCCTATGCACAGCAAGCACCCGCCGCAGACGCACCCTTGCAGCAGGTTGTGGTGACTGGTTCGATGATGAAGCGTGTTGATGCAGAAACCGCCGAAGCCGTTACGATCATTAAGTCCGAAACCCTCAAAGATATGGGCGTGACGAGCGTTGAACAGGCATTGGCATTGGTTACATCGAATAACTCCACAGTCACGACGGCGGTCGCGGTCGGCAGTTTCAGTGGCGGTGTTTCAGAGGCAAGCTTACGCGGCCTCGGCGCAACGAAAACATTGGTGTTACTCGATGGTCAGCGTCTGGCAAACAACGTCGCCAGTGGCGCAGGTGTCGATTTGAATACGATTCCGTTTTCAGCCATCGATCACATTGAGGTGCTGCGTGAGGGTGCGTCCGCCCTCTATGGCTCTGACGCGATTGCAGGTGTAATCAACTTCATTACCAAAAAAGATCTCGTCGGTGGTGAAATCAACGTTGGCGCTTCTTTACCTCAGAGTGCAGGAGGTAAGTCTGGCACGTTCGACCTAGCATGGGGTAAAGGAAATCTGTCTGAAGACGGTTATAACTTTATGGCGACCCTGAATCATTCAGAACAGAAAGAACTGAAGGCTTCGCAGCGTTCTTTTGCCAGTACCGGCTACAACCCTGCGTTAGGTTTGGCAAACGTCAACGGTGTGTACGGGACGGCGCCAGGTTCCTACACTGATACTAACGGTAGCTTGTGGCAAGTCGGCTATCCTAGCTGTGGTAACAACAAGAATGTCATCGCTTTAAATGGTAGCTGCCAATTTTTGTATTCTTCAGCGGTTGACCTGATTCCAAAGTCCACATCGACATCTGGATTACTGCAATTTACCAAAGCCCTCGCTGGCAACAACACCCTGACAGCACAATATTTTTATAGCCGTTTTGAGTTAACCACATGGGGTGGTCCACAGAGTTACAGTTTCAATGTTAACCCGACCAACGCTTATTTCCCAACGGCGGGTAATTCTACTTGCGTTTCTTGTACGACGGCGACACCAAACTTGACCGATCCAATTACGGCTTACTGGACTGATCTGAACAACAATCGTTATCAGGGCGTTACCAACACTGAACAGCGCTTCTTGCTCACTTTTGCAGGAGCTAACGCTGGCTGGGATTACTCGACATCGTTTGACTGGAGCCAAAATAAAGGCGTGCAACAAGTGTATGGCGGCTATGCTAATTACGCGAAGATTTCGACAAATAACACGCTCAGCGATTTGATTAATCCGTTCGGACCGCAATCTGCTGCGGGCCAGGCGTTGATTAATAGTGCTTACACGAATGGCGATCTATCGTCCGGAACCTTGACACTCAGCAGTTTCAATGGTCACGCCAGTCACTCGCTGGGTGATGTGTTTAACGCAGGTCGTCAAGTGCAGTTTGCGGTTGGTTTCGATTTCCGTAGCGAGAAAATCAGCGAAACCCCAACCCAATTGGCGACGGACCTCTACACGGCAACGTACTACCCGCCAACAACGGTCGTCGGTAGCCGCAATTCCAAGTCTTTGTTTGCCGAGGTCAACGTTCCTGTCAGCAAAAAACTGGACTTTACCGTCTCAGAACGTTTTGATCAGTTTAGTGATTTCGGCTCCACCAATAACGCCAAACTGTCGTTCGCCTATCAGCCTACTGATATCCTGAAAATCCGTGGATCAGCATCGACTGGTTTTCGCGCACCAACGCTGGTCGAAGAATATTCACCAAACACGCTCGGTGCCGCTGCCGGTAATATGACGGGTCCAGGCTGCCCAGCTGGAACGACTAATCCGATTTTTACCAATACCATTTGTAACTCACAAGGGATGGCGCTGACGGGCGGCAATGCTAAATTGAAACCAGAGACTTCGAAAAACTTTGGTCTCGGTTTTATCATTGAACCAATCAAAAATCTGGATATCACGCTCGACTATTACAAAATTATGGTCCAAAACGAGATTCAGATATTGCCTGATACCGTCATTTACAACGACCCCGTGACCTACGCGAGCAACTATAAGTTAAACAGCGCCGGTAGCTTGACGCCGGCACCTGCAGCGAACATCCAATGTCCGACGCCTTCGGCTGCGACTTGCGGATATGTGATTCAAACCAACCAAAACACCGGTGGTATTAGTACGTCTGGCATTGATCTGAGTGCAAGTTATGTCCTCAACACCAGCTATGGTAAATTCCGCTTCAGTGTGGAAGGGACTTATGTGCTGACGTATAACTTGCAAGAGTTTTCGACCGGCCCTCAATTGAGTCTGGTTGGGCAATTTAATCAGGGTAACCAGCCTGTGATCCGCTTCCAAGATCTGCTGTCGATCGATTGGACGCAAGGTCTCTGGGGTGCCGGCCTGAGTAACCACTATATGTCCAAATATCAGGACTTTACGACCGACGCTGCGGGTAATAACATTGATGTTGGTGCTTATTCCATCTGGAATGCTCATGTGAGCTACAAGCCATTCAAAGGTATGCGTGTGGTGTTCGGTATCGACAACTTGCTCAATACAAATCCACCGTTCTCTAACCAAGTCCAAAATTGGCAAGCTGGTTACAACCCAGTCTTCTCCAGTGCGGTTGGCAGAGCATATAACTTGCGCGCGACTTATCAGTTCTGAATGTGACGTGTAACGAGGTTGAGTGCTTATCCACAGGATAACTGCTTAGCCGCGGGTTTGAAAAGGATGTCACTGATCAGCAAACATCCTCGTCAATATCGCCGCACTTAGTTTGTTGTAGAGAATGGTACGTACCACGTACCATTCTCTGTATTGAATCACGATTCTAATGAGAATCTACGCCTCGATATGCAACTTTCAACGCCGTTCTAGTGTGTTCATCTAAAAAATCAACGGACGTACTTGCTAGCTAAAAACTGCAAAAAAACGCGGCTCTCCAGCTCAATACCAATAATTGCTGTGCCTCGCTGACGAAAACCTCGATCCCCGACTAACCACGTGACTGACGTCGTGTCTTTTTTGATGGAGATGTGTTGCGTTATAGATACATCCACAAGAGATAAATGCTCAAAGCAGAAATCGACATTCTTTTTAAAAGAGATGAATTACAAGCAAGTTTTGATGATGATCGCACTGATGTGGTGCAATATATTCCATTTAAGATACTTTTTTATACCAAAATAATTTCTATCAATTTCCTAGAAAATCACTCGAAGTATGTTTGATTGGTTGGTTTTCGTGAAGATAATTCGGAATGTAAAAAAAATGCACATCAAAGTAGGTAATTGTTCGTTTGATTAAGCTAAATATGATCGTTCTTAGTGCAATAGGCGCGAATGGTGATGAACCAGAAAGTTGCATTGCGAACATAGGGCGACTGTGGTTTTTTTGAGTAAACGAAAAAGACTTACTTGACACATAAATGTTCAAAATGTTTCCATACACCATAAATATTTTTTCATAATTTGGTCACATTAATTGATGTCACTAAAAATGAGATACAAAAATGTCTGAGGAAATGTTTGTATAAATTCTTAGTATTTAATAAGTCGAAATAAATCGAAATTCGATACGAGAGTTAACTGCGTAGACACGTAAGTTTAAAAAATTTAAGGAGGAGTTTTTATGGTTGAGAAAATATTAGCGAAATCAGTACGCCTGATGTTCGTTAGTGGTGTAGCAGTCAGTGCACTAGCTCAGACAGCAATCGCGCAAGAAGTTGCAGCTGACACGCAAAGAGTTGAAATTACCGGATCATCGATTAAACGTGTGGAGAGTGAAGGCGTTCTCCCTGTGACAGTGATGAAGCGCGAAGATATCGAGCGCACTGGCGCGACGACTGCGCAAGATCTGGTGAATATGATCCCAGGTAACTTTGGCGGTGGCGTTGTTGCAAATAACGTCGGTGCGACAGGTGCTCCATCAACAGCGAACTTGCGTGGTTTGGGATCAAAGTACACGCTGGTATTGTTGAATGGCCGTCGCCTCGCAAACTTCGCCATCGGTAGCAATCCAGTTGATTTGAACAGTATTCCGTTGTCCGCGATCGAACGTATCGAAGTATTGCGTGATGGCGCTTCTGCGGTGTACGGTGCTGACGCTGTTGCTGGTGTTATCAACTTTATTCTGAAGAAAAACTACCAAGGTTTAGAAGCCTCCTTTTACGGCACAAAAGTTGACCAAGGTGGCGGTGATACACGTAGTTTCAATGTAACAGGCGGCTACGGCGACTTGGGCAAACAGGGCTTTAACATTCTGTTGAGCGCAAATCACGAAGGCGACGACGTACTCAAAGCGCGTGACCGTGCATTTGCATCTACGGCAGTACGTCCTGATATCGGTATCAACAAAGCGTCACCTCGTGACGGTGTACCTAACTTTAACTTTACAGATACTTTAGGTAACAAGTACGTCGGCGTTAACCCGTATCGTTATGTTGGTTGTAATAATCCTGCATTTGCATTGGTTATCATCAACTCACAAAAGTGCGGTACCGACTATGTGAAGTTTATTGATCTGATTCCACAGCAAACACATGATAACGTGGTCGCACGTGGTGTATTCAAACTGAATGATCAGCATGAGTTGTATTCTGAAGTAACGCATACTGAAGATAAGACCACAGCAACGTACTCTCCAGCACCATATACTGTCAACATGACATATCCTGCTGGTGGTCGTTTCTATCCGACATCTTTCACGATTCCTGCAGGTTACACAGTTCCAGCTGGAAGTACTTACACATTGCCAAACGGCACAGTGTTGCCAGGTGGATCCGTATTGGCAAATAACGTTGTTGTGACACCAACAGGTAATATGTCAGGAACATGGCGTACGGTCGCTGGTGGTGGTCGCCAAGACATTACGACAACGAAGAGTGAACGCGTTCTGATCGGTTCCCGCGGCGAAATCGCTGGATGGGATTACGACACAGCCCTTTCCTATTCCAAAAATGAGGTAAACATTGCTTTTGGTAATGGCCAGTTTTCATACGCTAAACTGACACCGTTAGTAAAATCTGGTGCGATCAACGTTTTTGGTGCACAGGATGCGACAAGTCTTGCTTTGTTGAATAGCGCTCAATTGACTGGTGAATTAGAGAATAAGGGTTCATCGGTTGCTAAAGAATTCGACATACGTTTCTCTAAAGAAATTATGCAAAACACCTACGGTCCAGTTGGACTGGCGATCGGTGCGAATTATCGTGTAGAAAACCTTGACCAATACTCTGCTCCAGTACTGGCCAGTGGTGATCAAGTCGGTGGTGCTGGTCCAATTCCTAGTGTAACTGGTGATCGCAAAGTAACAGGTTTGTTCACAGAAGCGTCTATTCCAGTTTATAAAGACTTAGAAGCAAGTCTTGCTGCACGTTATGACTCCTACAAAAATGGTTTTGGAACGTCGTTTAGCAAAGTTAGTCCGAAAATTGGTCTTACATATAAACCTTCACAAACTTTGTTAGCTCGTGCATCGTATGGTACAGGTTTCCGTGCTCCTACTTTGTATGAAAACTTACGTCCATTTACTTCTGGAAATAACACTAACAGTAACTTTAGTGATCCAGTCCGTTGCCCAGGTGGTAATCCGATAAATGGTACAGTTGGTGCATTGCAAGATGAGTGTAATGTTCAGTTGCCAACAGCTACATCTGGTAACGCTAATTTGCAACCAGAAAAATCTAAGCAATATAGCTTGGGTCTGGTGTTTCAGCCAACAGCCAATTTCAGTGGATCGATTGACTACTGGAGTGTGACAATTGATAACGCAATTCAACAATTGTCCGAAAACTCTGTTATGGGTAATCCTTCTGCTTACGCAGCTAATTTCTATCGTTATGACCCAGCACTGTATCCAAATGGCTGGTCTGACGACGGTAAGCAAACTGGTGCAATCAAAGGCAGCACAAACCCTAATTTCCCACTGGCTTATATCAATTTGCCTTTGGTTAATGCAGGTAGTTTCTTTGCCTCTGGTATCGATTTGAACCTGAACTATAAACAAAAGATTGAATCGATTGGTCAGTTCACAGCCAATTTTGATGGTAGCTTGTTCACAAAACACGGTTATCAGTATCAAGGTTCGGAATCAGTAAGTGATCTCGGAGCGTACAAAGACTTTGGACCAGCACCACGTTGGCGTCATATGATCACGGTATCGTTTAACCGTGGCGTATGGTCAGCTTCCGTAACAGATAACTACACAGCTGGTTACCATGATTTTGTTAATCAAGCCTCAGTAGGAAATACTAACTACCCAGCAGACAGAAAAGTTGCGGCTTACAACACGTTTGATGCAACTCTGGGATGGAAAGGTCTGAAAAATATGGATGTTACTCTTGGTATCAAGAACATCTTTAATACAGACCCTCCAGTATCACGTACTGAAGCTAATTTCCAAACTGGCTATGATGCTTCGTTCACTAACCCATTAGGTCGTGTTTTCTACGCACGTGCTCGTTACAAATTTTTCTGATAAATAGTTAGAAAATACGTTGTAAAAAAGTAAAAAATAAAAGAACCCAATGATGATAGAAATATCATCGTTGGGTTCTTTTTATATGTTAGCGTCAAAGAATGTTAGAAGATAAACAAGTCGGAAAATAGAAAAACGACAAAAATCGCATCGTTAATTTTTCTACAGCCGATAAAAAACTATTCGCTTATTTGGCAGCAACTAACTTACCCGCCGCATACGTCGCTGCGATACAGCGATCATCGCCCAGCATTGCTAGTACGAATAACTGCTCTTCTACTGAATTTACATGACTACTACGGCGCGCTAATAGTGGTGTCGCTTGTGGATCAACGAGGATAAAGTCAGCCTCGTTACCTGCTTTAAAATTACCTATCGTGTTTTCTAATTGCATCGCCCGTGCGGCACCCAGAGTCGCGGTGTAAAACATACTGGAAGCTGGCAGATAGCGGCCTCCCATACGCGCTACTTTGTAGGTTTCATTCATGGTTTGCAGCATCGAAAACGAGGTGCCGCCACCCACATCCGTCGCCATCGAGAGCGGTACATGAGCCGCTTCTGCTTTATCAAAATCAAACAATCCGCTACCCAAAAATAAATTAGATGTCGGACATAAAGCGACCGCCGATTGCGTTTCTGCCATGCGTTGACGATCGGTATCATCGAGCCAGATGCAATGCGCGTACATCGCACGGGGACGCATCAGACCGACGCGGTCATAAATGTCGAGGTAACTACGCGCTTCGGGAAACAACGATCTGGCCCATGTACATTCATCTTTGTTTTCTGCAACGTGTGTCTGGATAAACGTGTCCGGATAGGCTTTTGCTAACTCGCCTGTGAGGTGTAATTGCTCCGGCGTCGAGGTGGGCGCAAAGCGTGGGGTGAGGGCATACAACTGGCGACCACGCTGATGCCATTTGTTGATCAGCGCTTCGCTATCGCGTGCGCCAGTTTCGGCAGTGTCTTGCAAGAAGTCCGGACAATGTCTGTCCATCAGCACCTTGCCCGCGACCATGCGTAAATTGCGTTGTTCGCTCTGACTGAAAAATGCCTCGACGGATTCTGGATGGACGGTGCAATACACCATCGCGGTCGTTGTGCCAGAACGCAGCAGCTCATCCAGGAAGAACGATGCCACATTGTTTGCGTGGGCTGGATCCTGAAACTGTCGTTCGGTCGGAAACGTATATTGCTCAAGCCATGGCAGCAAACCGGGTGCCGGAGAGGCAATCATATCCGTTTGCGGATAATGGATATGGGTGTCGATAAAGCCCGGCATAATGATTTTACCGGGATGGTGTTCAACCGCTAACTCGGCCGGTATCAGGTGCTTTAACGTGTCGTAATCGCCTGCTGCAGCGACTTTGTCGCCATCGAGTAATAGCAAACCATCGTCGTGCCAATGCATCGCACCGTCGTGACGTGCAGGATCATCCGTAAAATGTAAAAGGCTGGCGCGCAGAGCAAAGGTGATAGTCATGAATTTACTGATGTTGAGAATGTTGTTGTACAGCGGTGACGGCCCTTAAAATCGCCTCACCAGTCGCGGGTGCGGTCAACGGTGGACTGACTTTACCGTCACCGACACTGGCAATCGCGTCGCGGATCGCAAAAAATACCGAAAAGGGTAACAGTAACGGCGGTTCACCGACTGCTTTTGAGTGATGGATACTGTTGGCTACATTCGTATTTTTAAATAAGCGGACCCGGAAATCTTCTGGGCAATCGGAAATGGCTGGGATTTTATACGTGGACGGCGCATGGGTGGTAAGCTTACCCTTGGCGTTCCAGACCAGTTCTTCTGTCGTCAACCATCCCATACCCTGAATAAACGCGCCTTCAACTTGACCGATATCGATCGCTGGATTGAGCGAGTTCCCCGCGTCATACAAGGCGTCTGCGCGGATCAGTTTCCATTCCCCAGTCAGCGTATCAACGATCACTTCAGAGACCGCCGCACCATAAGCGTAATAAGAAAATGGGCTGCCTGTCATGGTTTTACTGTTCCATGTCAAATGCGGTGTCGCATAGAAACCATCCGACCATAATTGCACCCGCGCGAAGTATGCTTTGTTGACGAGTTCTTCAAAGGTCAAACGGTGGTCGCCCCACACTACCTGGCCGTCATAAAAATGGACTGTTTGCGCATCACCACCGAACGTTGTTGCTGCAAATTCAGCCAGACGCTCACGAATCTGCCGTGCTGCATCTTGTGCTGCCTTTCCGTTCAAATCCGCACCAGTCGATGCAGCGGTTGCAGAGGTGTTGGCAATTTTGGCGGTATCTGTGGCGGTGACGCGTATCTGTGCAAGTGGCACGCCCAGTTCATGTGCCACAACCTGTGCCACTTTGGTATTAAGACCTTGTCCCATTTCGGTGCCGCCATGGTTGACTAACACCGAACCATCCAGATACACATGTACCAAGGCACCCGCTTGGTTCAGATGGGTGACGTTAAAGGCAATCCCAAATTTATGCGGCGTCAGTGCCAGTCCTTTTTTGAGGATAGGACTGTTGGTATTGAATGCAGTGATCTCAGCACGACGGCGTCGGTAGTCGCTACTATCCTCTAATTCCGCCACTAGCTCATGGATGATGTTATCGACGACTTTTTGGCCATAATGGGTGACGTTACGTCCTTCTTCGTCATTTCGTCCGTAAAAATTGAGTTTGCGTATATCGAGCGCATCTTTCACTAAAAGACGCGCTATTTCATCAATGACGTACTCAATTAAGATGGCACCTTGTGGTCCGCCGAAACCACGGAAAGCCGTATTGGATTGTGTATTCGTTTTGCCGCACATCGCGCGGATATCGACGTCCGATAAGTAGTAGGTGTTGTCGACATGACAGACCGCGCGGGTGGCAACTGGCCCCGATAAATCCGCCGAAAAACCAGCGCGTGACACCATCTCGAATCTGGCACCAAGAATCAGACCCTGATCGTTGTAGGCGACTTCGTAATCGTAGTGAAACTCATGGCGCTTACCCGTTACCATCATGTCATCATCACGGTCAGCCCGTAATTTCACTGGCCGTTTCAGGCGAAACGCGCACAACGCCGCCGCCGCCGCCCATAAGCCAGATTGTGATTCTTTACCACCAAATCCACCACCCATACGACGACATTCAACCTGCACATTATGCGAAGGAATCGCTAATGCATGGGCCACGATATGCTGCATTTCGCTTGGATGTTGTGTCGAGCAAAGTACGGACACGCCGTTTGATTCTTTTGGAATCGCATAGGCGATCTGACCCTCCAGATAAAACTGCTCTTGTCCGCCGACTTGCCAGCTGCCTTTGATGTGAAGTGGTGCGGCGGCGATTGCTTCTTGCGCGTTACCACGTGATAGGGACATCGGTGGCAACACAAACGATTGTGCTTCTTTTGCTGCACGTGGATGCAGGATGGCAGGTAATGATTCATAGTCCACTATTGCCAATCGCGCGGCACGACGCGCGTGCTCATGGCTTTGTGCGACCACCACAAACAATGGCTGGCCGACATACTCAACGACACTGTCCGCCAGAATCGGATCATCCTTGATAATCGGACCACATTGATTGGTACCAGGGAAATCCTGCGCGGTATATATCGCGACGACACCAGCGGCAGCGCGAACGGCATCAAGATTGATGCTTACGATCTTTGCGTGTGCCTGTGCCGACAAACCCAGTGCGGCGTGCAGCGTACCGATCAACTCAGGCATATCGTCGGTGTAATTTGCGGTTCCTGAAACGTGTAAAACCGCCGATTCATGCGGGTGCGATTTGCCGACTTCTGCCCAATGCGCTGAAGTATTGCTTGTGGTTAGCGTTGATTTCATGTCGCCTCCACGGAGGTTGCGCTGGCTGCTGCAAATGCATTGACGTGGTGTTGTGATAACGGTGCGTCAGGACGCGTCTCTAGCCAGAACCGGCGTAAGAGGTTTTGTGCGACTTGTAATCGGTAGCTGGCGGAGGCACGCATATCCGAGAGGGGGGCGTAATCCTGCGCTAAAGCGGTGATGGCGTTGTTGAGTGCTGCTTCGTCCCATAATTGATGCGTCAACGCGTTCTCAGCGTGAGGTGCACGCTTGGGAGTGGCTGCCATACCGCCAAAGGCAATTCTTACCTGACTCAGGCGACCATCAGTGAGGTCAGCACAAAAGGCAGCGCAGACGGCGGAGATATCCTGATCAAACCGTTTTGCTAATTTATACGTGCGGAAAATTCTGTTGGCTTTCGGCAAAGGAATGCGGACCGCGCTGACGATTTCGTCTGCACGCAGATCTTTTTTCTGGTAACCGAGATAAAAATCTTCTAGGGGCAATTCACGTTCACCCTCCGTACCATGCAAAACGATGCGGCTACCAAGCGCGATCAACCATGGCATTGAATCGCCAATGGGGGAGCCATTCGCAACATTGCCGCCTAAGGTGCCAGCGTGACGGATAGGCAAGGAGGCAAAACGCTGCCACAATTCATTGAGCTCGTCTGGGTAGACTTGGCAGATGCGTCGGTAAGCGTCGTCAAGGCTGACCGCTGCGCCGATATCAAGCATGTCGTCATGTTGCTGTATGCGGTGTAGTTCCGTGACGTTGCCGAGATAAACAATATGTCCCAGATCACGAAATTGTTTAGTGACCCAGATGCCGATGTCCGTGCCGCCCGCCAGCAAGCAGGCTTGTGGATGCGCCGAACGCAAAGCGATTAATTCTGCCATTGAATGTGGCGCATAGAAATGCTGGCCGTTGTAAGTATAGTCCAGCGCTTGGGTTCGCTCCAGCTTGACTAACATCTCAAGTAATAATTTTTTATCAAACTGCACGCGTGGTAGTTGCTCCATCTTGTGTGCCGCGTCGATGATAGGACGATAGCCAGTACAACGACACAGATTGCCTGACAGCGCAATATCAATTTGTTTGCGTTCTAGTGGCGCACAAGGTGGCTCGCGGTCGAGATACAAATCCCATAACGACATGACAAAACCCGGCGTACAAAACCCACATTGAGAACCATGGCAAGCAACCAACGCTTGCTGCACTGGATGTAAATGTTGATCCTTAGTTAAATCTTCTACCGTAAAAATCGCTTTGCCATCCAGCGTTGGCATCAATTGCAGGCAGGCATTAACGGATTTCATCTCCACCTGACCATCTTTGACTTCGCCAATGACAACGGTACAAGCGCCACAATCACCCTCGGCACATCCTTCTTTTGTTCCTGTGCAATGGAGGTCTTCACGCAGATGCTGTAGCAGCGTCCGAGTCGGTGGGATATGGTCGACGGAATGGGTTTGCTGTTGAAAGAAATAACGAATCGTGCCGGACATGAGAACTCCGAAGGGAAGTGTTGTGAAATTGCACGCAAAAAACTTCAATACTATTTATTTCTAAGGTTAGCATTCCATAACGGAAACGCTATATGCAAATGATGATGCTGTATATCAATCTAGGTGCCCTCAACGAGTAAACCGATAGCAATTTCAAAATCTATCACCACATTCGTAGCCTTTTTCACCTTAGAAGCAAAGAAAATTCAGAGCATCTTTCATATCGCGATTCATAATTAGTTTGATTAAAGTTTGTGCAGATGAAAAGTTGAATCTAAATTGAAACCGTCATGGCATGGACATATTAAATTTAAAAACCTTCCGCCAAGAAATAGCATAAAAAAGACATTTCCATTGGGCAAAATTAAAGTATATTTCTACCTTACATTACGAAAATTAATTTACATCGTAATGCCGGTTTTGATCAAAATCGGCTAAAAACCGACGTAAGGAACGAAACAGAACACAGAACAAGACCGGAAGTAGAGAAAGTAGATATAAAAAGAATAGCAAGCGGTACATATTTACCCGGGGTCGTCTCAGAAATCAGCGCAAACCGGGATTTTGTTTGTTTTAACCATTTTTTCAGAGTAGTTACGCAATGAATTTCTCAAATATGACCGTAAGTAAACGTCTGGGGTTGGGTTTCGCTCTGGTATTGGCATTCCTTGTTGCCGTCGCCATTGTTGGTATTTCCAGAATGGCGCAGATTCAGGGACGCTTAGAAAACATTGTTAATGTTAGCAACGTGGAAACGCGCTTGGCATTAGACATGCGAGCAACTGTGTATGACCGTATGGTTTCGTTGCGTAATCTGACGTTGCTCAACGATGCAGCAGATATGGAAAAAGATCTGGCAAAAATTGCCGATCAATCAAAAAAATATGCAGAAGCAAATGACAAACTTTTGAAACTCTCCGAGACTGACGGTGGTCCGAGCGCAGAAAAGAAAGAACTATTAAATAAGCTCAAAGAGCGTGAGACTGCAGCAGCAGCACTGCCCGCCAAAGCCCAAGAATTAGGTCTGGCAAATAATCCAGAAATGGCGACGATTGCTCTGATCAAAAAAGTCCGACCAATTCAGCAAAGCTGGTTAGATTCGCTCGATGAATTAGTCACATTAGAAGACAAAGTTAATTCTCAGGTTGCTGCCGATGCGAATTCCGCGTTTAAAGCAGCGACCACGCTGATGCTCATCCTTGGTGCGTTGGCATTAGCAGGTGGTATCGTCGCTGCGGTGTATATTAGCCGCAGTTTGCTCAAACAACTCGGTGGTGAACCAAATTATGCGGCACAAATCGCAGGTCAGATTGCTGCGGGTGAATTAACTGCCCCTATCGACGTTGAAGCAGGTGATCAAAGTAGCCTGATTTTCGAAATGAAAAACATGCGCGACAGTCTGGTTAACATTGTTGCACAGGTCCGTTCTGGTACGGATACGATTGCGACTGCCTCGAGCGAAATTGCGATGGGTAACCTCGATTTATCCTCACGTACTGAGCAACAGGCAAGTTCACTCGAAAAAACAACTTCCTCGATGCGTGAACTGACTACCACTGTTAAACAAAATGCGGATAATGCCCGTGAAGCCAATCAACTGGCCGCATCGGCGTCAGAAGTGGCTCGCCAGGGTGGTGTTGTTGTCGCGCAGGTGGTTGATACCATGGGGTCGATCAATGAGTCGTCCAAGAAGATTGTCGACATCATCAGTGTGATTGATGGCATTGCCTTTCAAACCAATATTTTGGCTTTGAACGCAGCGGTAGAAGCAGCACGTGCTGGTGAACAAGGTCGTGGTTTTGCGGTGGTGGCGGCCGAAGTGCGTAATTTGGCACAACGTAGTGCTGCTGCTGCGAAAGAGATCAAAACCTTGATCGATACCTCGGTTGAAAAAGTCGAAATTGGCACGAAACTAGTGGGACAAGCGGGTGTGACTATCGATCAGGTTGTCAGTAGCGTCAAACATGTCACCGATATCATTGCTGAAATCACAGCTGCCAGTCAGGAACAGAGTGTTGGCATCGAAGAAGTCAACCACGCCATCATTGAAATGGATGGCGTTACACAGCAAAATGCGGCCTTAGTAGAAGAAGCCGCGGCAGCTGCGCAGAGTTTGCAAGACCAAGCAGCAGAGTTAGCGAGAGTGGTCAGTGTGTTTAAATTAGGTGGTAACGATAACCTGCTCACGCATCGCATGGCAGCAACGGCGCCTGTTCCTAAGCGCGCTGAACCAGCCTTGAGAGTGAACAAGCCAAAAGCAGCAAGACCAAAATCTTTACCTGCTGCTCGCTCAGTACCCCGTCCTGCACCAAAGTCCGCCAACGCGTCAAATCCATCGTCCACATCAAACAGAACGCAAGCGGCGGATGATGGTTGGGAAGAGTTTTAATACAGAATAAATAAGACCGTTATTTATATATTGACCAGAAACGAAAAGAACTATGATCATGAAATCTCCGCTTTCTACACTCCTGTGCTCGCTGCTCTTTGTTGCAGCTTCCTCCGCGATGGCTGCTGAAACAGCGCCAGTGATGGATAACAAGTCATGCGATTCACCCAAGTATCCAAAAGCAGCACTGATGAACGAAGAGACAGGCACTGTTTCTATGGGATTTTTAGTAAGTACAGATGGTAAGGTTGTTGAATCTAAAGTTGAAAAATCCAGTGGCTCCAAAAGTTTGGATAAAGCAGCGTTGACAGCCTTGAGCCTGTGCAAATTTAAAGTCGGTACGAAAGACGGTAAGCCAGAACAATCTTGGGCAAAAGTTGATTTTGTCTGGAAACTTGAATAAGAGAATGGTGAATCATTGAATGATAAAAAGGGAAGTGCAATCAGATTGCGCTTCCCTTTTTTTGTTGATAATGGCTTATGTTCAAAAAACGCCAGCATGCGCTGGCGCTTCAATACACATGATCGTTACTTAGATCATGTGCAGAACGCCACGAGTTTATTTCAAGCCTCGGCGAACCAGTAATGGGTCGATTTCCGGATCGCGACCGCGGAAATGATGGAACGATTGCATAGGATCGATGCTGCCACCGCGCGACAATAACTGTTGACGGAACCAGTCCCCATTTTTACGGCTCAAACCACCGTTTTCTTTGAACCACTCAACCGTGTCTGCGTCCAATACTTCACTCCACAGATAGGCATAGTATCCAGCAGAATAGCCGCCACCAAAACTGTGCGAGAAATAAGGTGTGCGGTAACGTGGCGGCACAGGAGCAAAGTCAACACCGGCTTCCTTGAGTGCAGCGGCTTCAAATGCCATCGTATCAGTCGGGATTTGCTTACTGCTCAATTGATGCCAGCGTTGATCCAGCAAACTTGCCGACAGATATTCTGTCATTGTAAAGCCTTGATTGAATTTGCGGCTGGCAACAATTTTGTCGACCAATTCCTGTGGAATCGCTTCGCCAGTCTTGTAATGCTTAGCGTAGTTTTTCAATACTTCAGGCCAGACCGCCCACATCTCATTGACCTGTGAAGGGTATTCAACAAAGTCGCGTGGCACGTTGGTACCTGAAAAGCGCGGGTAGCGTACCTGAGAGAACATACCGTGCAACGCGTGGCCAAATTCATGGAACGCTGTTTTCACCTCGTCTGGTGTCAGCAAGGTTGGTTCACCCGTCGGCGGCTTAGGAATATTGAGGTGGTTCGCAATCACTGGTTTGGACGCAAATAAACCAGACTGATCAACGTAGTTATTCATCCATGCACCGCCACGTTTATTGTCGCGTGCATACATATCGGCGATGAATAACGCGAGTGGTTTGCCATCGGTATCAAAGACTTCGAATACACGTACCGTTGGCTCATAGACTGGTAGGTCTTTGCGTTCTTTAAAGCTGATACCGTAGAGCTGGTTTGCAGCAAAGAAGACACCATTTTGCAGCACGTTGTTTAACTCGAAATAAGGACGCAGCTGATTGTCATCAAACGCATATTTCTGCTGGTGCAGGCGTTCGCTATAAAACGCCCAGTCCCATGCTGCCAGTTGGAAATTACCATGTTCATCGTCGATGAGCTTTTGTAATTCAACACCTTCTTTTTTTGCGTTCGCTACACCCGCTGGAGCAAGCTCACCCAGCATTTTATTGACAGCAGCTGGTGTTTTCGCTGTTTCATCTTCCAAACTATAAGCCGCAAAATTCGCATAGCCCAACAGTTCGGCACGTTCTGCACGCAGACGTGCCAGAGTCAAGACAACTTCACGGTTATCCCCATCGCCACCATGGCTACCACGATTGACCGAGGCTTCGTATAAACGTTGACGTGTTGTACGATTTTCCAATGTGGCCAGTAAAGGCTGACCGGTGGTGTTCATCAACGGAATCATGTATTTGCCATTGAGACCTTTGGCCTTGGCAGTCGCTGCTGCCGTCTCAATTTCTGCAGCAGATAGACCTGCTAATTCTTCCTTGGTGTTGACGACCAACGCGGAGGCATTCGTATCTTTCAGGACGTGTTGATTAAACTTGTTCTCCATGGTCGCCAGTCGTGCGTTCAGGGATTTCAGTTTTTCTTTATCGGCATTCGACAGCTTGGCGCCAGCGCGCACAAAGTCTGTGTCATAGCGCTCTAACAAACGTTCTGATTCTGCGTCCAGATGCAGACTGGCTTTTTGCTTTACCAGTGTGTTGATACGCTGAAATAATGTCGTATTCAGGAACATGGCGTCCTGATGAGCTGATAATTTTGGTGCCAGATCGCCAGATAATGCTTCTAGTACTGGATTCGTGTTGGTACCGATTTGGTTAAAGAAAATCATCGCGACGCGCTTGAGCGTTTGTCCGCTACGTTCCAGCGCCACGAGGGTGTTGTCGAAACTTGGCTTGGCGGGATTTGTCGCAATCGCTTTGATCTCCGCATCATGCTCACGCATTGCCGCGGCGAATGCCGGTGCGTAATCCTCGTTGTGAATTTTGTCAAAAGCAGGGTACTCGAACTGTAAAGTGCTTTTTACCAACAGAGGATTCGTTTTGAGGGCGCCAATACCTGGTGTTTTTATCTTTGAAACGGTTTGCGTGGAAGGCGATGTGGCATCTGCGGCAACGCTGGATTGAATTGCCAGCGTGGAACAGAGTAGCATGAGCAGGGATTTGTTCATGGAAATTAATATATTGATTGAGAGGAGAAGAGTCATAGTAGACCATTTTTATGAAAGAAAATTCCCTAAATTATTTTTATCTTTGACTCGTATCTTTTCTTCTTTAATTAATGTGATTGCACTTCGGGCTACAACCCAAACTTACGCTCACCCCACAACAACATCACGCCAGCCAAGGCTGGCGTCCGACGTTTAGCGGTGATGTCTGATCTGATTTGTCTGTCCGAAAACGGCTAGCTCAAAATAGGCAGACGGCGTATAAAGTGGTCTGCGTTCTCGTTGAGTTCGTACCGTCATCACCTAATTCATTTCACCAATAAACGCATTGCTATGAGTTCCGCCCCAACCCCCACAAATGGCTTACTGGTATCGCCCCAGTTTTATCGTGCGCTTGCCGCTAGAGATAGCCGGTTTGATGGCGTATTTTTTACTGGGGTAAAAACAACGGGCATTTATTGCCGTCCGATTTGTGGCGTAAAGACACCCCGCGAGAGTTCGTGTACCTTTTTTAGCTCGGCAGCGGCCGCCGAAGCCGCAGGTTTCCGGCCTTGTCTGCGGTGTCGTCCTGAACTCGCCCCTTATGCAATCCAGCAGAATTTAGCGCATGCCATTTGGAAAAAAATTGCCAACGGTGCATTGAATGAATCGAGTATCGAAGAGTTAGCCGACCAAGTGGGTCTTTCTTCACGGCAGATGCGCCGTGTTTTGATGCAGGAGTTTGGTGTTAGTCCAATCGAAATGGCCCAAACCCAACGTTTATTGTTCGCCAAAAAATTATTGCAAGAAACTGTCCTGACGATGGCTGATATTGCGTTCGCCGCAGGTTTTGGTAGTGTGCGACGTTTTAATGCGTTGTTTTCAGAACGATATCAGATGACGCCAGGGGAAGTCCGTCGTGCTGCACCAACGGGCGATGAAAGCTTGATGTTAAGACTGGCATATCGTCCGCCTTACGAATGGGATGCACTCATGCGCTATTTGCGTGGTCGTGCAATGCCAGGATTAGAAGCGGTGATCGAAGAGAAAGCAGGACTGGCGTATGTCCGTAGCGTCGTCATGGACGGTAAATCAGGCTGGTTGAAAGTGAGTCATTGTGCAGCTAAACATCAATTAGGGCTCCAAGTTGCTCCAGAATTAACGCCGGTCTTAATGCCACTATTAGCAAAAATCCGCCAGCAATTTGATCTGGAAGCACATCCGTTGATGATCCACAGCCATTTGCACGAAGATGCCATGCTAGCGAGGCAGATACAGGCAACCCCAGGTTTGCGGGTACCGGGTGCTTTTGATAGCTTTGAACTCGCCATTCGCGCGGTGTTAGGGCAGCAAGTCAGTGTGGCTGGCGCAACGACGGTCTCCGGTCGCTTAGTGCATCGCTTTGGTAATGTGGCGCCAACCCCTTTTGCCACCGTCACACACCACTTTCCGACACCGGAAGTGATTACTCAATTGTCTATTGACCAGCTAGCAGGGATTGGTATTCCAGGCAAGCGTGCCGCTACGCTACAGAATGTGGCTCACTTTGCCATCAGCGGTGGATTTAAAAAAGCGGCTGACAGTAGCCTTGACGAGGCGATCAGGCAAATGAAAAGTATTGCTGGTATCGGCGAGTGGACCGCGCAATACATCGCGATGCGGGCATTGCGTTTTCCGGATGCGTTTCCTGCCGGTGATTTAGGTCTGCAAAAGGCGGCGGCGCAGTTGACCGACCCAACGGCAGCGCGGTTGAGCGAACAGCAATTACTAGCTCGCGCAGAACAGTGGTCGCCGTGGCGCGCTTACGCCGCGCTATTGTTATGGCAGGCGCTTAACTGAGGCGTCGTATTGTTAAGAAAGACAAGATATGCAATTTACTGAAATCAATAGCCCTCTGGGACCTCTGACCCTCGCCGCCAGTCAGCATGGGCTAGCAGGCGTGTATTTTGAAGAACATCGACATTTCAACGGTGTTGGAGGATGGGCGCGCGCGCCTGATCTACCCATCTTTGAGATCGTTACGCAGCAATTGAATGAGTTCTTTGACGGCACCCGCACGACATTTGATTTACCTTTGGATTTATCCGCAGGTACACTGTTTCAGCAGCAGGTATGACGCGCGCTGCAGACGATTCCTTTTGGTGAAACCTGGAGCTACGGCGAGCTCGCGCGGCGTCTTGCTAATTCGAAAGCGGTGCGTGCCGTTGGCGCTGCCAATGGGCGCAATCCCTTGTCGATCATTATTCCATGTCACAGAGTCATCGCCGCCAATGGTGAATTGACAGGGTATGCTGGCGGCTTAAAAAATAAGCAGGCGTTGCTCAAGTTTGAGGCAGAAAAACATCAGCTTTTTCGCTCGTCGTTTTCATCGTAATTTGTTGTAACCCCTTGGAAACCCGCATGAACATTGAGTTTTATTATTTTGATAAAAAATATCATTTAGCTCATTTTGTTGCAACGCACAAAAAGTACTTGACGTTTAAAATCTGACGTGTAAAATCGGAGTTGTTGCGGTGCACCATATCAAGAATTCGTGGTTGGCGCTGCCGATTACTTAATCCTCACCACCACCGGAGAATGTCATGACTACATCACCAGAACAATTTATCGCTGCTACAAAAACTAACTTGGAAGCGCAATTCGCTTCTTTGACAGCATTGAACAAAAAAGCATTTGAAGGTCTGGAGCAATTGTTTGCTCTGAACGTGAATGCAGCTAAAGCTTCTTTTGAAGAAGGTACTGCAACTGCTAAGCAATTGCTGGCAGCGAAAGATCCACAAGAATTTTTCTCATTGACAGCAGCACAAGCTCAGCCAAGCGCAGAAAAAGCATTGGCATATGGCCGTCACTTGGCAAGCATCACTACAGCGACTCAGCAAGAATTCACTAAAGCAGTTGAAGCACATATCGCAGAAACAAATAACAAAGTGATCGGTTTGATCGACGAAGTAACAAAAAATGCTCCAGCTGGTTCCGAACAAGCTGTTGTTGCTCTGAAAACAGTCGTTGGTAACATCAACGCAGGTTACGAACAACTGTCTAAAACAACAAAGCAAGCAGTACAAACTTTGGAAGAAAACCTGAGCAAAGCAACAACACAGTTCACACAAGCTGCTGAAAAAGCGACTGCAAAAAAGAAATAAGTTTTAAGACATAAATGCGACTACCTGCATGAACCTAGGTTTGTCTCACCGAAAAGCTCCCGCCTCCCAGGGGAGCTTTTTTTATGCATGAAATTTGCGCAAAGTCAGTCACATTCGTCACGCAGGTGGTGTAATCTATGAACGTGTTCGTGCCCCCCGCCCCAGAGCAATAATATTGTTGTAGAGCAATTCACTTTTTGGAAAACTGGAGAATCAATATGCAAGACGTTGTAATCGTAGCTGCTGGTCGTACTGCCGTAGGTAAATTTGGTGGTTCCTTAGCAAAAATTCCGGCTTCAGAATTAGGTGCTATCGTTATTAAAGGTTTATTGGCCAAAATTGGCTTAAGTGGTGACCAGGTCAACGAGGTATTGCTCGGACAAGTACTAACGGCAGGTGTCGGTCAGAATGCAGCACGTCAGGCCGTGATCAAAGCAGGTTTGCCAGACATGGTGCCAGCGATGACGATCAACAAAGTCTGCGGTAGCGGGCTTAAAGCAACGCATCTTGCAGCACAGGCGATTAAAGCAGGTGATGCCGATGTGATCATCGCCGGTGGTCAGGAAAACATGAGTGCCTCTCCACACGTATTGAATAATTCGCGTGACGGTTTCCGTATGGGCGATGCCAAGTTGGTCGATACGATGATTGTCGATGGTCTGTGGGACGTTTATAACCAATACCACATGGGTATTACCGCTGAAAACGTCGCTAAGAAACACAGTGTTTCCCGCGAAGAACAAGATCTGTTTGCACTTGCTTCCCAAAACAAAGCAGAAGCTGCACAAAAAGCCGGCAAATTTAAAGACGAAATTATTCCCGTTGAAATCGTCAGCAAAAAAGGTACTGTCGTTTTTGATACCGATGAATTCATCAAACATGGTGTCACATTGGATTCCTTATCGGCATTGCGCCCAGCCTTTGACAAAAACGGCACGGTCACCGCGGGCAATGCATCCGGTCTGAACGATGGCGCAGCAGCGGTCATCATGATGTCTGCTAAAAAAGCAGAAGAATTAGGTTTGCCAGTATTGGCACGTATCAAGGCTTATTCGTCGGCAGGTATTGATCCAAGCATCATGGGCATGGGCCCCGTCCCTGCAGCACAATTGTGTCTCAAAAAAGCAGGCTGGACACATGAAGATCTGGATCTGATGGAAATCAATGAAGCGTTTGCAGCGCAAGCCATTGGTGTCAACAAAGAAATGGGCTGGGACACGAGCAAGATCAACGTCAACGGTGGTGCGATTGCGATTGGTCACCCGATTGGCGCATCAGGCTGCCGTATTTTGGTGAGTCTGATCCATGAAATGATCCGTCGTGACGCTAAAAAAGGTCTGGCGAGTTTGTGTATTGGTGGCGGTATGGGTGTGGCATTGGCCATTGAGCGTCCATAAGCGTGGCGGGCACGCTACGCAACTGCTGATTATTTCAGCATAAAAATAAAAAATCCCCGGCTGCAGGTCGTTGCAGCCGGGGATTTTTTATCCTGCCAGCCGGCGTTGCCGGACTAGCTTGAGGGAGGTATTAATGAATACCGTGCATTTTCTTCGCCATCCATTTATTCAACAGCATTAACACGATACCCGCTGCGATTGGAATGATCGTGAAAATCAGGAAGAACGTCGACAGGGAATACGTTTCTGAAATCTTGTCAATGTAACTGCCGCTCAGACCAGCTAATTTATTAGCGATCGAGGTATTGAGGAACCAGACACCAAACATCAAACCCAGCAAACGTTGTGGTGCCAGCTTACTGATGTACGACAAGCCAACAGGCGACAAGCACAGTTCGCCCATGGTATGGAAGAAATACGCAGCAATCAGATAAATCATGCTGACGGAAGCGGTTTTTGCACCGGCTGGAATACTTGCCGCACCATAAGACAATGCCGCAAAACCCAGACCCAGTAATACCAAACCTGTACCGAATTTAACCGGACCGCTTGGTGACCAGTATTTATCCCACATCTTAGAAAACATCGGTGCCAGAATCACCAGGAAGAATGAGTTCAATACGCCAAACCACGTTGCTGGTACATCAGATTGGGACATACCAAATTCACGACCCAGCATCCAGACCACCAGCGCCCAGATGATACCGATACAGATGATGAGTAATAAGTTAGAGATCAGATAATTCTTGGCAGTACTCAAAAACAGCTTCAACAGCAACCAGCTCAGGATCGCCGTTGGAATAATCGTCATCAGACTATTCACAATTTTAAATACCATACCGCTCGTGCCAACCAGTGCGCGATCAGTGTAATCTGCGGCAAAAATCGTCATCGAACCACCGGCTTGCTCAAACGCAAACCAGAAGAAAATCGTAAAGAAAGAAAACACGCAGATCGCTTTGAGACGGTCTTTGACGATATGCGGTTCTGGCTCCACTTCGGCAACCACTTCCGTTTTTTGCTGGGACTTAGACAAGCCAATCTCACCAAAAATACCCTGACCCAGGTAAAACTGAATCGCGCCCAGCAACATAAAGCCGCCAGCTAAGGCAAAACCATACGACCAGGAAATCTTCTCACCGATATAGCCGCACAACAGAATACCGAAGAATGCGCCAGAGTTCACGCCCATGTAAAACAAAGTGTAACCAGAGTCGCGTGCATGTTCGTTGTCTTTGTTATAGAGCTGACCCACGATGGCAGAGATATTTGGTTTGAACAAACCAGTACCTGCAACCACCAATGACAAACCGACATAAAACATGGTCGGCGTATCAAATAATAATGAAGCATGTCCGGCGGCAATTACGAAGCCACCAAGAACAACGGAGCGACGACTTCCCAAGAAGCGGTCAGCAATGTAGCCACCGAGAATCGGTGTCAGGTAGACTAGGCCAGTGTACCAGCCATACAGCGAAGTTGCCTCCGCGCGTGTCCAGCCCCAGCCACCTTTGGTTGTTTCCGTGACGAGGAACAATACCAGCAAGGCGCGCATGCCGTAGTAGGAAAATCGTTCCCACATTTCTGTGAAAAACAGGACAAATAAGCTATTTGGGTGCCCGAGGATGGTGTGCGCCCCGGATGGTTGAATTTTGTTCAAACTGTGCTCCGTTGTTTTGGTTTTAAATGAATCAAGACTGTGATGGCCAACTAATTTTCAATATCGACGCGAAATTGCTACTAATTACGTCAATTTGGTGGCTAGCTTACCACGATGAAAAACTCATATAGAAAGACATATGCTGCGTTGCAGCAAAAAGTGTTCCAGCCCGCATTACTCAGAATGGGAGCTATTTAATTAAATTTTTATATGTTTTTCTTCTTTTTTGCTCGTACCGTATGTGCCGGAACACTGACGATCAGTGTGGTTGCACCTGAAAGGTGCTTGCTTGTCCGTCATATTTTTTAAGTTACGCTAGTTAAGAATGACAACGATGTGTTCGTTTTACAACGATGTTAGAGCTGACTTGGTAGGAATCAGAACGCCGCCGGTTGTTGCATTCAAAATAATAATGGCTTATCTCGGACTAGGCAGGGTGATAGTAAGAAGTATGTGTGCAGTGCAGCAACTTTATTGAGTGTGTTGCCGCAAGCAAAAGTATCGCTGGACAAACAAGAACGCCGCGCTAAACTGCTCTTTTTTTATCGCTCAAAAATGCCGAGCGTTCATTTGCCTCACGTTCTCTATGCGGAGCCATGGACGACAACGTCGTCGTGTTTTTCTCGGAAAAAATGAGGCATTAAGCGCAACGAATCATTTCCTTCTATCCGACTATGCCAGCCAACGTCCGCCGTCTTGCTCCTTTGTTATTGCTCCTCGGTTCTCCGCTGTTTTCGCCGTTGATTTCCTTCGCTGCTGTCAATGCAAATAAGTTCGTTGATCCAAACGACGGGGCATATAAAATGCCACCGCCTGAGTTGCAGGCCATCGTCGATGCACCACGTGGTCCCTTGTTTAAGCTGGGGCCGCAACGTAAAACGGCATTATTGGAGACGATGCCGGGTTTGCCTGGGATTGCGGAGGTCGCGCAGCCAGAATTAAAACTTGCCGGTTTACGCATCAACCCACGGACGCATGCTGCGAGTCAATTTGATTTTGGCAATGGATTAAGTGTCATTGACATTGCAACAGGAACAACCCGTATTGTTGATGGTATGCCAGCCACTCCACGGATTGCTGAGACCCTCTGGTCGCCTGACGAGCAATGGGTGGCGTTCAGTCAATGGACAGACACGGGTGTCGAGTTGTGGTTGCTGGATGTCAAAAAAGCACATGCGCGCCGCTTGATGGCAGATAAATTAAATGCAGTCACCAGCGCTGGCTTTGAATGGAGTGCCGGATCAGATCAGTTATTGGTGCACTTATTACCTTTACATCAAAAGCCCGTTCCCAACGTACCAATATTACCTGCTGGCCCGCATACCTTAGAAACCAAGGGCGGTAAAATCACGCAAAACCGCACATATCCCGATATGCTGAAAACCCCGACGGATGCGGCAATCCTCGATTGGGAGTTGCAATCTCAGCTCGGATTTGTGACAACGAAAGGCGAATTGCATCGCGTCGGTCCAGTCATGACCCTGACCAAAGCATTGCCTTCGCCTGACGGTAAATTGATTTTAACGACACAAATCCGCCGTCCCTATTCAACGTTCTTGCCCATTGACCGCTTTGCGCAACTGATTGAGTTATGGGATAGGCAAGGTAAGAAACTCAAAACCGTTGCCGAACGCCCAATGCGTGAGCGCTTGCCAACCGGATCTGATGCAGTACAGACCGGCCCACGTGATTTTGCCTGGCGCACCGATAAGCCAGCCACGCTTTACTGGCTCGAGGCACAGGCCGGCGGCGATCCGGAGATGCATGTCCGAGTGCATGACTTAATGATGCAGCAAGCGGCACCATTTGATGCGCCACCACAAAAACTCATGGAGCTCGCGTGGCGCTTTTCCAGCGTTCAGTGGGCAAATCATGGCTTGGCCTTAGTTACCGAGAGCTGGTGGAAAACTCGCGATACCCGCACATGGCGACTCCGTCCGGGTGCCGTTGAGAGCAAGCCAGAGTTGTTATTTAGCCGTAAAACAGAAGATCAGTATGCCAATCAGGGGAACCCCGTGGTTGAACTGAACCAATTTGGTTTAACTGCCTTAAAGTTATCACCAGATGAAAAGGCAATTTATCTCGCGGGTCTGGGGGCCAGTCCAGAAGGTGAGCGACCATTTTTAGACAGATATGATGTCACAACCAAGCAAAGCGTTCGCTTATTCCGCTCGCAGGCACCGTACTATGAACAAGTTGTCGGCATTTTGAATGATAAGGCGACCACCATCGTCACCAGTCGCGAATCGAGTGAAGAGCGTCCAAATTACCTTGTCCGTGATCTTGCTAACAATGAGCCGGTCCGCGCTTTAACCAATTTCGCTCATCCTTTGCCGCAATTAAAGGGCATCCGCAAACAGCAGCTTCGTTACACCCGCTCAGATGGCGTCGAGTTGAACGCCACCTTGTATTTGCCGCCTGGTTATGACCCTAGGCGCGATGGATCCCGTCCTATGTTGATGTGGGCGTATCCGCGTGAGTATAAAACAGCGGATGCGGCAGGACAGGTGACAGGATCGGCATACAAATATAACCGTATTGCGTACACGAGTCCGATGGTGATGTTAGCGCGTGGTTATACCGTGTTGGATGGGCTGAGTATGCCAATTATTGGTGAAGGCAAAAAAGAACCGAATGATACGTATGTTGAACAATTAAAAATGGACGCCGAAGCAGCGGTCGACGAGGTCGTGCGTCTTGGTGTTGCCGACCGTAACCGTATTGCGATTGGAGGTCATAGTTATGGTGCTTTCATGACCGCCAATTTGTTGGCCCATACCCGTTTATTCCGCGCTGGCATCGCCCGTTCTGGTGCGTATAACCGCACCCTGACACCATTTGGCTTTCAGTCTGAAGACCGGAATTACTGGCAGGCAGAAAAAGTGTATCAGGACATGTCCCCATTCAACTTTGCCAATCAGATTAAAGATCCGTTGTTATTGATACATGGTGAGCAGGACAACAATACGGGTACTTTTCCATTGCAGAGTGAACGGATGTATCAGGCACTGCAAGGCCTCGGAGGGATTTCTCGTCTCGTCATGTTGCCGAACGAAAGTCACGGTTATCGCGCCAGAGAGTCAATTATGCAGATGCTGTGGGAGCAGGACAGGTGGTTGGATATGTACGTCAAAAATGCGAAGCCAGATGTCGGCGGCCGAGAAGACAGCAGCAGGTAATGCGCTATTAGACGTCAATCATGGTGCCAGACTGAGGATTTCAAGCCAATGATGTATGGTTTGAGGTCCTTTTTCTATTCATGTTTTCCATTTTGCATTACTATTGAGCGACAGCCCTTTTAATGGTACACCTATGCTTAGAGCCGTCATTCTGGACACAAACGCGGTAGCCCGCAATCTGTTGACATCCGTTTTAAACAACGGTGGTCACGAAGTAGTTGGTGATGCCAATTTGGCACCTGCTAGTCTGGCGCGCATCATTAAGCTCAAGCCGCAAATTATCTGTATCGACATTGGCGAACTCAACGAGGCTGGACTGACCATTATCGATCAATTACGCAAAGACCTGCCTAAGGCTTTGTTTTTTCTGGTCTCGGCTAAAATTGATGCGCCTACCTTGCAGGCAGCGCAGCAGCGTGGTGTGCATGGTTTTATTGTGAAACCGTTTAATTCCGTCGCCGTTTTGAGCGCGATTCGTAATACCATTTTGCGTATCGCCAAACAACAACGTCCGTCTGAGTCCCAACCCACGACTGGCGATAGTGTCGCCAGTGTTGTTCGTAGTGATTGACCCTATTTGTCTGGCGTTGATGGTGCTCTTGTCCTAGTGTTCCTGGTGTCGTCGCTTATTCCTGTCCGAAAGTGGCGAGCGTCATTCTTAAGTCTTTGTTAAGCTGTCGCTCTTTGGATAGGCTGGAGTCGGCATGCGAAGTAGTGATTTTCTGAGGTTATTTGGGTTGGCGTCGATCTGGGGCGCCTCTTTCTTATTCATGCGGATAATTGCCCCGCAGCTCGGTGCCTTATGGACCGCAGAAATTCGCGTCGGCCTTGCTGGGCTGGCACTGGTCGGATGGATGTTAGTCAGCCAGCAGCCAATACTTTTCCGGCAACATTGGACATCTTTTTTAATTCTTGGTGCAATCAGCACCGCACTCCCCGCTGTATTTTATGCCTATGCCGCAATGCACATTCCTGCTGGCTATTCGGCCATCATGAATGCGACCAGTCCTTTGTGGGGAGCGGTCATGGCAGCCATTTTTCTGGGCGAACAGTTCACGCTGCGTAAAATGGCAGGTATGTTGGCTGGGGTCGTGGGTGTTGGATTACTCGTCCGCTTAGGCCCCGTTGAGTGGAGCACGGAGTTGTTGCTGGCGCTGCTTTCGTGTTCTGCGGCAACGATTTGCTATGCGCTTGCTGGTGTGTACACCAAAAAACTTTCTGTTAATGTCAATCCGGTGTTGATGGCGACCGCTTCCCAAGTCGGCGGGGCGATTTTTTTGCTGCCTTCTCTACCGTTTTCGCCGATTCCCGGAACGGTGACCTCCACGGTCATGCTGGCAGCGGCAGCATTGGCCTTGTTATGCAGCGCGGTTGCTTACTTATTGTACTTCCGTTTAATTCATGACATTGGGCCGACAAAGGCTCTAACCGTGACCTTTCTGATTCCCTTATTTGCCTTATTGTGGGGATATATCTTTTTGCATGAGGTCATCACCTTCAACACCATGATTGGTTGCGCCGCGGTTGTGATGGCGACCTGGCTAGTTGCTTATTCACCCAAAAAACAGTAAATCATTCATAAAGCTGGTATCGACCATGACGGGGCATCATTTGGTTAGCCCGCTTTTTGATTAGTTTAAGTGAGGGTTAATGAGGGGATCAGCGCGGTTGATTCTCTGGGGCATTCGGGTCGTAGTTGGGTAAAGGCGGTTCGACCTGTGAAATCGTGTCGGTGCCTTTATTTCTGGCAGCCTGCAAGGCAGTACTTGCCCGCTGTAGCATGACCTCGGCAGTATCTTTGATCGCATTCGTTGTCAGTCCGGTAGAAAACGTAATCACCAAGTCCGGGGCGACGTGGTTCCAGTCCAATTCGGTAAGCCGGTTTTTGAGACGGGCAATTGCCTTGAGACTTTGGTCAAGCCAAGTGGTTGGCATCAAGATGGCAAACTCGTTTGCTGCGACGCGACCAAAAGAATCGATGATCCGCAGCATATCGAGCGCTTCTCTGCTCACTATTTTGAGGATGTCTTTTGCTACCGCCTGTCCATATTTTTCTAAGATGGCTTCGAGACCATCGACACTGATCACGGCAAATGAAAACGTATGCCCAGTACGGTAAGAACGCGCTAATTCAGCCTCTAGCGTTGTCAACAAGGTGCGGCGGTTGAGCGCTCCGGTCAGATGGTCGTGTTGGGACATGCCTTCGAGCTTGTTCAACACTGTCTCTAGCGTCGGCAGCAGATTATCTTGATGTCCGGTTTCTTTGATTTGTCTAATCAATTCCGACAATTGTTGTCTGGCACTGATGAGCGATTGATCTAAATCTGCTGGCATGTCCCTCTCCGGGCTAAAAAATGCTACTGGTTGTGGCAAAGCACAAGATGACATTCGCTTGTTAGTTACTGCACGCGTACAATGTTACTTTACCATTTCCGCTCTCATCATTGCATCGTGTTTTCTGTTTCTGTTTCTCCATGTCAGCGAATTAACAGTATTTTATTTCCCGGCATCGAGCTCTGGATAAAACGCGATGATTTGCTGCATCCGCAGGTATCTGGAAATAAATTCCGTAAACTCAAATACCCTTTACTCGCGTTAGCGGGACAGCGGCCACATTTGGTCAGCATGGGCGGACTATGGTCGAACCATATTCATGCGCTAGCGCATGCGGCGGCAATTGCTGGTTATCCGGCGACGGCATTGATCCGTGCGGCAGAAGGCATGGACAGCGCGATGCTCGATGATTGTCGTGCGCTGGGGATGCAAATCATTTACGTCAACCGGGAAACTTACCGTGCACTGCGGGATGATGGCCAGCATTGGCGTCGCTGTATGTGCGATGTCAGTGAACAGCACGTCTGGCTACCGGAAGGGGGGAGCTCGCCTGCCGCCTTACATGGGGTTGCTGAACTGGTAGCAGAGGTCCGTGATCAAATCGATACGCTTCCAGATGTATTTATGCTTGCTTGTGGCACAGGCGCGACACTGGCTGGCATCGTCGCGGGAACGCAAGGACATAGTCAGGTCCTAGGCGTTGCCGCGATCAAAAATGGCGACTATTTAAACGAAGATATCAGGTGTTTGTTGCAAAAAGCGGGATATCCTGCACATCAGAATTACCACCTGCTGACCAATTTTCATCATGGCGGTTATGCCAAAATCAGTACTGAATTGATAGCATTCTGTGATATGTTCCAGCACCAGACTGGTATTGCTCTGGAGCCTGTGTATACCGGAAAAATGTTATTTGCATTGCATCGTCTATGCCTGGAAAATTATTTTCCGGCGCAGACCCGAGTCGTTGCGGTTCATACCGGGGGGTTACAAGGAAAACGTGGCTTTCCCGCCACCATTGTGTCTTAACGACAGAATGATGCGTTAACCAGTGATGCATGAGATAGAAATAAGAATAATAAGTAAGAATATTAAGTAAGGACACAACAGATTGAAGCAAGGAATTTATTCGATGGTCGCGTTTCTGCGTATGATCGCTTTTTTGGTTGCCGGTTGCGTGATTGTTCCCAGTCAGGCTAATGCGCAACATGAGATCAGGCTGGCCTTATTTGACACGGTCACTTATCCGCTGAATGTACTGGATCAGCATGATCGTCTGGTTGGTGGGTTGCTAAAAGATTTTCAGGATGCGATCGCCCGCGAAATCGGTGCAACGCCTGTCTATACCGTGTATTCACGGCGTCGGGTTGAACAGGCACTGACCATCGGAGAGGCGGACATGGTGTGTTATTTCAGTCCGCAGTGGACCGAACACCGCGATCAGTTTATGTGGACCATCTCCAATTTGCCGCAAACCGAGCGTGTTGTCGTCGCACGTGACAAACCCCAGTTCAATCATTTTCCGCAGCAATTAATCGGAAAAAAAATCGCTGTGCGTCTCGGCTATTTTTACCCCTCGATGTCAAAAGAGCTCGCGGCAGGAAAAATTAAGCGCATTGAGCTGACGGATGTGCCAAGCATGTTCCGCTTAGTTGCCTTGGGTGGTGCAGATGGACTGATCAGTTCGGAAGCTGAAATAGAAGGCTACTTCAAGAATTTTCCTGAGCAACGGGATCTGTTCGCGTTGTCGAAAACGGCATTTTCAATGACCAACACCCAATGCGCGCTATCGCGGAAATCGGCTTGGAAAATTGCCCAAATTAATCACGCCATCAGGCATATTCAATCAACTGGCGAGCAAGACGCTATGTTGCGTCGTTACGGTTTATCAGAAAAATAAACGACGCTGACCAAGACGCAGAAGAGGGTAGGGATGGCCTCTGTATGTTGTCTCGGGATCTGGGTGTCAGGTGATAACGGATCAATGGTCTAAACTATTTTTTTCACAATAAATGAGAAAAAGATAGCTCTAAAATAAACATTTTTGTTAAAAATTCGATTTTTCGGGCAGGATTGCCTGTTTTTTGTGCAAACAATGGTGTAGTTTCTCCCTGACTGTATGACAACAGAGTAAACTACGCCCCAAATCTTGTCGCATCCTGCGATACGAGCGAACGAGCGAGCATCGCCATGTCAGAATCTACACCCTCTATCACCTTTTCCGATCTGCAACTGAGTGCGCCTTTATTGCGCGCCTTGCAAGACGTCGGTTACGAAACACCTTCCCCAATTCAAGCCGCAACCATCCCGATTTTGCTGGATAACCGCGATGTGCTGGGGCAAGCGCAAACCGGTACCGGTAAAACAGCGTCATTTGCTTTGCCGATTCTGTCCCGCGTGGACATCAATCAGACCAGCCCGCAAGCCTTGGTCTTAGCACCGACTCGCGAACTGGCGATTCAGGTTGCCGAAGCATTCCAGACCTATGCTCGTCATATTCCTGGTTTTCATGTCTTGCCGATTTACGGTGGACAGAGCTACGGTCCACAATTATCCGCATTACGCCGTGGCGTGCATGTGGTCGTTGGTACCCCTGGTCGCGTTATTGACCATTTGGATAAAGGTTCTCTGGATCTGTCCAAAATCAAAACCTTGGTACTGGATGAAGCCGACGAAATGTTGCGCATGGGCTTTATTGATGACGTAGAGCGCATTTTGCAAGAAACACCAGAAGGTCGTCAGACCGCGCTGTTCTCTGCAACGATGCCATCAGCGATCAAGCGTATTGCCCAGACCTATCTGCACAATCCCGCAGAAGTGACCATTGCCGCCAAAACCGGCACCGCTGACAATATCCGCCAACGTTACTGGCTGGTGTCCGGCATGCATAAGTTGGATGCCTTAACGCGTATACTGGAAGCTGAAACGTTCGACGGCATGATTATTTTTGCCCGTACCAAACTCGGTACCGAAGAATTGGCAGCCAAACTCGATGCGAGAGGCTTCTCGGTCGCAGCGATTAATGGCGACATCAATCAGCAACAGCGTGAACGCACCATTCAGCAATTAAAAGATGGCAAGATCGACATTCTGGTCGCGACCGACGTTGCTGCACGTGGTCTAGACGTGGAACGTATCAGCCACGTTATCAACTATGACGTACCCTATGATCCAGAAAGCTACACGCACCGTATTGGCCGTACTGGCCGTGCTGGACGTAGCGGCGAAGCAATCTTGTTCATCACTCCACGTGAAAAAAATCTCTTAAAAGCGATTGAACGGGCGACCCGCCAACCAGTGTCACCACTGGAATTGCCAACGATTCAGACGGTGAACAACGTCCGTATTGCGCGCTTCAAGGATCAGATTTCGACTGCGTTGGCAGAAGGTGGTTTGGACGAGTACACGTCACTGATCGAAGATTACGAACGCGAACACAATATTCCTGCAATCGAAATCGCAGCGGCCTTGGCCAAAATGGCTCGCGGCGATGAACCATTGTTACTGGACAAAAACCGTCGTGAAGTGAAGTCTGACGATAGCTGGCGTGATGAACGTCCAGCACGGAATGATCGCAATGATCGTGGCGATCGCGGCGACCGTGGTGACCGCCCAGGTCGTGGTGATCGTTTTGAGCGCGAAGACCGTGGCGCACGTCGTGAACATAGCCCGCGCACAGCCGAACCAGGCATGCAAACCTACCGTATCGCTGTCGGTCATGAACATGGTGTTAAACCAGGCAATATCGTTGGCGCCATCGCCAACGAAGCGAACATCGAGTCTAAATTTATCGGCCGTATTGATATCTACGACGATTATACGATTCTGGATTTGCCGGACGATTTACCATCTGACATGCTGGATCATCTCAAGTCTGTCCGTGTTGCTGGTCAGTCCTTGCGTATCAGTGCTGAAAAAGCAGGCAGCGGTGCAGCACCTGCACGCTCCCCGCGCTCTGAACCGCGTTCTGAAGCCCGCCCTGAACGTGCGCCACGTATCGCCGATGCAGCACCAGGCAGCCGCATGAATCAAGTGGTGGATCGTGCTTTCAGCGCCCCAGTTGAATTTGACAGCGAAGATCGTGCCGCAAAGCCAAAGAAAGACAAAGCTGGCAAAGCAAAGGTCAGCGTGCCAATGCAAACTTACCGCATCGAAGTCGGTAAAGCCGATACCGTCACACCAGCCAACATCGTCGGTGCAATTGCCAACGAAGCGGGTATGGAAGCAAAGTACATCGGTCGCATCGATATTTTTGATAACCATAGTACGTTAGATTTGCCAGTCGGTATGCCACCAGAATTGCTGACGCAACTCAAAGGTGTGTGGGTTGCTGGTAAGCAGATCAAGATGAGTCCTGTCGGCGAACCAACGAGTGGTGGCGTAGCACATGATTTTCCTGCCGGTCAGAAAAAATCAGGCGGTGATCGTCGCGTGTTAGAGAAAGCATCAGGCAAGCCAGGTATGCGTTCTGATAGCAAACCAGCCGGTAAATTCTCGAACGGACGTCCTTCAAAGTTCGATAAAGACAGCGGTACAACCCGTCGTAAGCCATCCAAATAATGTTGCTGTATCGAATGGTTCGCTGTCGTGAATCCACAGTATAAAAAACCGCCTTCATGGCGGTTTTTTATACCGAAACGCCTATCGTTGAAAGATGCTCAGTTCAGCTCACCAACTGGAAAAGGCAAGGCTTTACCTGGACCCATCCCAGCAATACGTAATAGCGTTGCTGTGATTGTTTTTTCGTCATAATCAAACGTCGTATGTCCTGTGCGCAATGGTTCATGGCCACTTTGTACGTAACGTTGGTTTTGGATGTGAAGCGTCGATGTTTGTTTTTGAGTCAGCCCCACTCCCTTATTGGCAAAGCCTTTAGGACCTTTCCCCCCCCAATACACGCCATGCCATTTGTTGAGGGCAGAAATAGACGCAGGATTCCATTGCGCATGGTCATTTCCTGGACCCGCGATATAGTCAGCATCAAGACACGTTGCCATCCCCAGCATCGGCGTTTTGTGTCGGACTTCAACACTGCGTGACAGCAGATACAGCAAGGACTTGCTATACACGTGAGCCACATGATCAGCACACTCTAATTCGTCCGACAAGACATGCAAATGAAAGTGGGAGCGTCCAATTTGCCCCGATTCCAGCGCAGGTAAAAACGTCGCATTCGCAAAATGGATGCTACATGCTGGCGCTAATAGCGTACAGGTTTTGATCGTGAATTTTTTCAAGTAAGGCAACAGATTACCCAGCAGTTGTGCACCGGCAGAATGCCCAACTAGATGGAGTTCCAGATGATCGTGACCGATCGTTGTTGCCAGTTTTTGCAGGTGCTTTACCAACGTATGTAAGCCACGTGGTGGGTTATCGTTAAGTACGGATTGCGCCGCATTTTGTTTGAGTAGCGACCATTCCGCTTTGCCGCCATGGGTTGCCGCATAGCTCTCTATGCTCATATCTTGCGCTGCATTGGTGCCAGGATCAGGTGCAGAAAATTGGCTGGATAATAACTGGTTCAGTGTGTCACCGAGTCCGCTGTTCCAGGTCAGAAAAATCGGATAACTACCATTGGCAAGAAAATAGGGCGCGAGACTGGCGATGTGGGCGATGGTTGTATCTTCATCGGCGAGACCGCTGAGCGCAAATAGCGTCAGTTTTAGCGTCGACTTAGCACCTTGTTGCAGATGAGCTGCCAGTGGCGCACGGTAGACGATCTCTTCGGCGCTGGTAGCGGCATTTTTGAAGGCCACCAGTCGCTGAATCAGCGCACCATTATTATCCATCACCAAACTCAGACCGTAAGCCTGATCTAGACTGAGCGGTGACAAATTGTGTACTTTATGGGTATGTGTATGGGCCTGCTGGCGTGGTGGTGGTGTCTTCGTCCCGCGTTTGCTCGCCATCGGTGGCGCTAACTGACTCAGGAATCCCGCACCGACTGGCGCAGGCGTGAACGAGTTGCTGCTGCTATAGGTACTGGTGCCGCTAGTCGGTACCCCAAGTGAAATCGCCCAAGCATCCGTCCCACTCGCTTGCCAGTCTTCATAGCTGAGTATCGCCAAGCCCTGACAGCCCCAGTCAGTTCCCCACGAGTTCTGCACCACAAAACCTTGTGCGGTATAACCGATCAAGGCAAAAGCGTGTCCACCGATCCCCTGTGCTTGCACTGGTATGACGGGTATCTGATCCAGAGCGCTTAACGTGGTCTGTTTTTTGGGGGCGTGATACGTGGATAGGTACCAACCACTGTGCACATTCGCTGACACATACAGTGCGCCTGTTTCGGCAAGTGCTGCCTGCATATCGCAGATGCTACCACTGTCGACGCGGTAATAGATGCCGAGCGGTCTCGTCTGCGCATCTTGTTCCCATCCAGGTAGCGGTGCCTCCCAGGATACCGCGTTGTTGTTCGCGTGTACTGTAAAAGGCCATAGTTCCCGACGGCAGACACCATGTTTGTTCCATCCTTTGAGCGCACCACGACAGCTCGATCCTACGTAATCATCCCCTTGCCATTCGTCATAAAACTTAGCGAGGTGATACACCATACGTGGGCTGACTTCAACATGATCTGGATTTTCACACCAGTGCAAATAGTTGATCACCGCAGATAAGCCGAAACCCGTGCATGCACCGGCTGAACCTTGATTCAGAATCAGCCCCGCGTCAACATAGGCTTGCCAGCGTGTGGCGACCCAGTCAGGTGCTGGAAAAGTAGGCGGAAGGTGCCGTATTACTGGGGTGAACTGACGATCCCGGATATCCTGACGGTCAGGGCGTACATCGAAGGTAAGGTTGCTGCCGTTCCACGCGAAATTACTAGTTGCCATGCATAATCCTGGTTTGTGGAGAAAAGTGACGCAAATGAGGACGCAATATAGTCAGTGATATTATTGCATTTTCTACATAATACGGCGGGCAAAATCTTAGTTTGCACGTAGTGGGATAGGTATTTCTGCACAGCGCACGGGTCCAGTTTTGATATGGGTCTTGAGACGGCCGTTTGGGGACGTGACGAAGGTCTGTGTCTGGCGCTGATCTAAAAAAGGAAATGCCAAAAAAAATGGCCCACCACCTCTCGGTGATGAGCCACTTCGACTCAATGTCAGCCTAAGATCAGCACAACCAATTATTTGGATGCTGCTGTATCTGCGACTGGTGCAGCAGGTGCAACTGGTGCTGCTGGTGCAGAAGCTGGCGCCGCAGTGATGTCAATCTTAGCTTTTGCTTTCATGTCATCCAGCAATTTTTTCAGATTTTGTTGTTGCAATTGTTGTGTCATACCGGCTTTGACTTCTTCGATCGGCGGGACAGCTAATGGACGTGTGTCGTCGAGCATAATGACGTGGTAGCCAAATTGTGATTTAACTGGCTCGGCAGTGAATTTACCTTTTTCCAGTTTTGCTACAGCGTTACCAAATTCCGGCACCATATTGTGCGGGTTGAACCAGCCCAGATCGCCACCTTTGTCTTTAGAGCCAGGGTCTTTGGATTTGGATTTTGCCAGGCCATCGAACGCTTTTGGATCTTTAGTGATCTTCGCGATGATATCTTTGGCTTCGGCTTCCGTTGCAACCAGAATATGACGTGCTTTGTATTCGTTGCCACCTTGAGACGCTTTAAACTTGTCGTATTCAGCTTTCAGGGCTTCGTCTGTGACGGCCGCTGTTTTCATATAGTCTTTGACAAATGAATTTGCCATGATCGACAAACGTGCCATTTCCAGCTGTTCTTTGACGTCTGCAGCCTTGTCCAGACCTTTTTTCTCAGCTTCTTGGGCGACGATAATTTGCATTGCCAGATTATCGATCACCATTTTGCGCGTTTCTGGATTGTCAGGCATCCCTTGACCAGCTTGCTGCTGCATGATCTGATCCAGTTGTTTCTTGAGAATCGGCGTGCCGTTCACAGTCGCTGCAACTGCTTCTTTGCTATCAGCAGTCGCTGCAGCAGAGGCAGGAGCTGCCTTATCTTTATCATTACAAGCGCTCAGCGCAAACAACGCAATAGCACTACCCAAAACTACGCGGGATTTGATCGACATGAATATTTCCTTAAAGTTGAACTGCAGTGCAGCGAATAAATATCATCGCATGTCTTTTGTCGCGACATGCTGCCAAATTATGTGACGCTGAATTCTACCTGTGATTGTGGGGTTCTTGCTAGATATTCACTTTTCGTTACGTTCTAAGGCAAATTTTGCCGACAAAGAACTCAGTTACGTCATAGAACGGTCATTAATTGCAAATCAAATAATTTTTACTTCGTCTTAGTTTAGGCCTTATAAACTAGAATTAGTTCCATTTGATGTGTTTCCTTGCTGATCGCGTCATCCATCAGTCCGGCTCGGCTTACAATGGAATATCCGTTTGAAAAGAGAATTGATCATGACCGACCCTATTCACGACCTTGTTCCCGCCAGTCTTGCTGAGATACTGCCAGTCGGCATGATTAACGGCGGCGGCACCGCTGCAGCAGCGATGGCCGTGGTTGCCCAGCGTAAACGCGGGGTCCTAGGCTGGGAGGCATTCCACTATGAACGATTATCGGCGACTGAGTTTGAAATTACCGGTGGCATCGCTGTCAATATCGGTGGGGTCAAAAAATTCCAAGGTGCACACGATCCAGTCAATATCACCGAAGCTGAAGTGTTGGAAGAAATGCGGGCAAGCCAGAGCAACGTGATTCCTTCGGTCATGACCTTACTGGAGCAGGATTTGCTAGCCAATGACATTGGTAGCAGCCGAGCGGCGCATAGTCCGAAGTTTTTGAAAGTTGTATTTGCGTTGCCAGAGGATGAGGCGGGGCGGCAAAGACTCTTGCAGGCTTTTCAATTGAATGCGAACTTTTTTGGGGCGAAGGTACAGGCGTGTTCTTTACACGATAAATGACGGGCCGGTAGGGTGGACCCAATTGGCGTGGCGCAATTGGTGATTGATTTGGTATCTGGAACCTGCCCAGAATGAGCTACCAAATGTGAATGCTTTTCTTGCATCCGGAAAGAAGAGTTGGAAATAATCAAAAAACAAGCATTTGTCATTAGCGATTGTCCTTCACACTAATCCCCTTCCTCCCTTCCCCGCTTGCGTAATTTAGCTGCCTGATGGACGCCATTAGTCATCATATCGCTGTCGTGATAGCCTACTATGCCGAGATAAACTTCTTCAAGACAACTGTACCTGGTGCGTCACTAGTTACGGCAAAGGCTGACGCCATGTCCACGTAAGGAGCTTATTATCTTCGTCAAATCCCGGTAAGCCTTGACCAAAGCCGGTGACGGTTTGCCCCTGTGTAAACTGTCTCCAACGACCGTGATAGGTCGCTAATGTTTCTGCCATGCTGTCGATTCTGCTGGCTTCCCAGATGCCATCTTTGGGGCAGATATCACCAACCTTGACCTTCAGCTCTGGTTTGATGAGGGCTTTGATTGGCGGGTCTTGGTAGTTGGTGTCGATCTGGTAGCCTTTGGCGCGTGCTTCGGCTTCTTCTTTAGTGCGCGATTCATGTGCTTCTTTTATACGTTCCGACCACAACGCCTTCCAGTTATCACGTTCTTCTTCGAGAAAATGACTACGCACCTCGTCTTCTTCGCTGTGTAATTCCATGGTCATAAAATACGCACCGGGTTGAAGTGGATTTAAGCGATTGTCATCTCTATACATGACTATTCGCATATAGACCCCATCGGCTTCTAAATTCCAACCTGCGCCATCTTCTAACGCCATCCACTCCTCAAATGTCGGTATATAACGTACATCTATGTTGATATTATGTAGCGAGCTGCGCCCCATAATTCGTGCAGCGTCCCGGTAATAGAATTGCCGCCAGCCTTTCTCTTGCAGCATTTTTAGGAAAGCAATGAATTTTTGACGTGCTTCATCATGGGGTATGAGTTCTGGCGCAGTAAGTCCAAAACTCAGATCAAAACTAAATATGCCCCACTTGTGATTATCTGGCTCAAAAGTCGATCCCATTGCACCAAGTGCATTAGTGATGGCGAAAGTATGCATGCCGTGCTCGAAGGTGATCTGACCAGGACCTGGGTTGTAGATAGTCCAATCGATATCATAAAAATTCATTCCTGCTGGTTGCTTATTTACCCGAACCGCTTTTTTCCCGATTCGCTGAACAAAATCGTCGCCAGATTCACCTAAACGAATGGATATTTTTTGTACCATGCTTGCCCTCTCCTTCTTTGATTCATTGGTAAGGTGTTCATATTGCTTTGTGCAGCCGTAAATCGTCGCCACCAGCAATAAACCGAGAAATATTTTTTTAAGTATGTATTGCATAAAAATAAGTGGGATTAGAGCGGCATTGTGGGAGTCACTACGTGGTCATCTGCCTGATCAACCCATGACGCCATCGTCTTCAATTGACTTTCCATATGCGGCGATTGCCTTTGCATTAGCTTATGAAATAATTGAGCAGCCTGTTCAATCCATTTCATTCGGCTTTTGAAATTCTCTAGCACAGTATCGTCAGGCGCCACCGATTCCAATTCTGGATCATCGGTATCACACGACGACGCAAACACCAGCTTGAGCGCAGGTGATGCCCAATTCACCCATGTTGAACGTTGTGTCTGTATCCACCATTTAAAATCTTCATCGTCGTAGATCAGCGGCTGTAAAATCTTACCTTGCTCATGCTTGGCAATACTCAAAAGATGTTTCAATTGCGCCGAAGGGCGTTGAGGATTACGCAATGCCATTTGTTCGATTTCTCGTACCTTATCAAAACCGTCTTCAAGCAATTCATTCCACTTAAAATTATTCATTTTTTGTAGCGCCTCCTTTGCCCATGGCATGGCTTTGATGGAGTCCAAAATAGGCGGCACAAAATTATCTCCGCTACGTGTGGCCTTGCACATGTCGAAACTTTTAGAAGAAAGGCTATACGCCCAATGCCATGGGGCGATCTCATAAAACAACCACATATTTCCTTTACCTAATCCTTGTAAAACGGTGCCGATTGTTTTGACTCGTGGATCTTCAATCGAACAAGCCACTGTCTTACTGGCGAATGCTGCTAATGCTGCCCAGTAGTAGCGTCCTTTTTTAGCCGGATTACCGTGCTCTTCGGTCTCTAAATAAAACCTCGCGTAGGTGGCACTGATGCGTCGGGCACGAACGTTATATTGATACAGCAACATGTTGGTTTTGTTGAGCACAGGCGACTTAGCTGATAAACGTTTAAAGACAAATTCTTGTGCTAAGGACCATACGTGCTGACAATCGCAATCTATCTTTACGCAACTGTTGGGCGTGTTATTGGTCATCCCTTGGGTTGTATTAACCGGCATTGTTATCTCCCTTGTTGTTACTTGTATTGCTCGATCCTGGTTTCGTCATCGGCACAGGTGAGTTAAACGCATGCCACACGGCGGCGACCTGTAATGGCTGCGGTGATGAGGTATAAATGCTTGGTGTCGCGCCGTCTGATGTTGTCTTACTTGCGTGCTCACCGATGGAAGATTTGGCGTGATAACTTTGTCCCACAATTGGTGTGCCACAAGGCAAATGAAAGGCAAATTTCTCATCGTATTCATCGACATGAGGCAATCCTTGAATATCTATTCCCATATTTTTTCCATCCTGAAAACTATGGGTCGCCGCGTGAGCGCACCATGCACCGTTGGTGCCATTCTCAATACCCTGTGCGTTCCATCTTGTATAGCTGCCGCCACCATTGATGACGACTTGTTTTTCTGCGCTGATTTGTATCGTTTCGGCGTTACAGTTAATAGTTAATTTAGCCAGCACATTGATATTTTTTTGCAGTGCTTTCATGTCGATATCGCCATTCGCGGCAATCAATTTCATCCCCGCTTTATAGGCAAATAGCCGAATCGCTTTACGTGCGCTGGCAAGGAGGCTCTTGCCGCTCGATAAGCTGATGTGTTCTTCAGCGGTAATGGCGTGATGTTGACCGCTGTGGTGTTGGGTGTTGCCGGGCGTGGTCGTCGCGATGCCTGCCGGACTTGCGATAACGATATGCGGTTTGGCTAATTCTGGGAATTGACCGTTGTCTGCGTTGGTGTTGGTGTTGACATGAGTAATGGTGTCACCAGCAATGTCACTGTTTTGTTGCTTGATTTCTTTGGCGACGTCCGACTGGTCACTTTGTTCTTGCGCTCCTGCCTGTTGTGCGGCCTCAGCTAAGGTGCTGTGCTGGCTATGCGCTTGTTGCAGGCGCTGTGCGGTTTCTTCTAAGCTCGTGATGTGGTCTTGTGCCTTGTCTCTGGCTTCGGTCGTGATGAGTAGACCGTCTTTGGTACGAATCGCACCACGTCCATCCGTTCTGAGCTCAAACCCTTGACCGCGTGGTTCTTGACGACCTTGCTTGCTTTCAATACGGGTGATGAAGCCCAAGCTGAGTTGACTGTGGTCGTGATCACTCTTGAGTTGCGCCTGGATTTGGTCATGGGTATCGTCGAGAATGAGATGATTGCTGCGCCCTGTAGCGCTGTTACCACCGCCTTGGTCAGTGAGTTCTCTGCTGCGTATGCCCATTAAGGCTTGCTGGCTCGGCAACTGCCATGGTGGCATGTTGAATTGGTTGTGGACGCTGCCGCTGCAAATCGGTCTGTCAGGGTCACCGCCGATGAAGTCGACTAACACTTCTTGTCCGATGCGGGGAATAGCTTGTTGCCCCAGTTGATTACCCGCCCACGGTAAAGCGACGCGGACCCAGCAACTGCTGTTGTGATTGACTTCGCCATAGCGATCCCATGGGAACTGGACTTTGATACGACCGTATTGATCTGTATAGATATTGCTGGCGGCGGTATCACGATGAGGGCCAGTCACGGTGGCGACTTCGGGGCCGTAGCAGCGGGGTTTGATTTGTGTGTGTTCTGGGCGTACGATTTCGTTGCTAGGTTGTACGGTGAAATCGGTTTGGACTTGCCATAAGCCGTGTTCTATCTGGCTGGGAGATAAGGCATTCACTAAACTAGGCAGTGCCGCGAGATTAAGTTTTGCGGACGGAGTGCGTTGCGTATCTTCGCTGACGTTCTCTATGAAGAAATGGGTACGGATGACGACATATTCTCTATTGGCCACACCTTGAGGATAGTCGGTCAAGGTGAAGGATACGCCAGACACGACACCGCGCAGATACGCACTGGCATTGGTACGTTGTCCATGCTGACGTCGTTCTTCGATGCGCAGTCGGGTTAAGAATCGCCCTTGCTCGTCGGTTTTGTTGGCCTGCGGATTCGCTCCGGCATTCGGTTGGCTATAACGATTACCGCTCTGGGCATCGTGCCAACTATAGAGTTCTTGGTTGTTTTGTCCGGTTTTGCGAGGGTCACTACTGTTAGCTTCGAGGCTTGAGCGGCATCGGGTGTAGTCATAGTCACGGCTGGCAACACTGCCCGAGGTGAGGCTGTTCTCTGGGCTAAAAGCGTGAATGTAATCGCGGTCGATTTTATGTCCGAGCGGGTAATAGGGAATCGTCGCGTAGGCGTCACTAGCGGTGCGGAATGCGCCATTGAAATCGGAGAGGATTAACCGATGTACGCCGTTACTATGCTCGAAGTGGTAGTTGATGCCCCACTCTTGCATTAAACGAGAGACAAACGCAAAATCGGTTTCGTTGTACTGAACGCAATAATCTCGTAGGGGGTAAGTATCAATGAGACGCTTGTCGACGACAAATGCATAATCGTTCAGTACCGTTAACATCGTTTCTACGGGTGTTTGATTCTGAAAGACTTTGCAATCGCTGGTCAGTGTGGCGAGATGCAACCAAGGACGTAGAGTGAATTCGTAAATCGCATGGCGGCTATCAACACCGATGAAGCGTGCAGCGGTGACGAGGGCGGAGATTTCTAGTGTACCCGCACCGATGTGACCAGCACTACCACCGGGGAGACCAGGGATAAAAGAGCCCATGCCTTCAAGTTCGATCGTGCAAGTGACTTCTTTGCCGATGACGCTATCGAGGTCAAGATCAGCACCAACGCCAACGCCAGTACCAGCACGATCCGATGTTTGCAGCGTCAGACGATAGTCGAATAGCTGGTTGATACCATCGGTGCCGACTAAGCGCAAAGGTGTCAAAGGCTTGCTGATATCAGACAAGGCAGGACCGCTGACACTTAAGGCACGCGGGTGGGTGAATAGGCCGTTCACGATGTGATTCCTTGATCTATCTTGATTGAATGAGAATAAATGGTTGGTGATGCCGATGATGAAATGGAAGCAGCTAAAATCGTAACTAAAGATAAATTTTTTTAGGTGATTCTTTACTTAAAGAAGCATCTATTACAAGTTGACATTGTTGATGCACCCAAGGCAAATCGCTATTTCCGTTACCGTGAAAGAAGACAATTTAGCTAATTGATATTGTTTTATTTATAATAATTAGAATTGAGCTAACTTATGTGTTTGTTGTGGCACGCAGATCAATCCTGTCAATTAAATGATTGTTATGCGTCAATATATTTAGGAAGCCTGTAACAAATTTGCACACAGGTTTGTCTGCCAACCGATAATGATGGATACTGCTCACCATTGCCGCAATGATCTTGCTTCGCTTTTTTCGTGTCTTCCCACCCATAGGAGAACGTATGACCACTTCGCATTTCGCAGAGCTGCTCGCTTATGCGCAAGCCCACCCTGGCCCAGCTGCTGACCGACAAGGTCCCTTTATTGCAGCCTATTTTGAAAACACCGATCCTGACGAAATCACTGCGCGTGGTCCGGCGACGTTATTTGCGCAGGCGAATGCGCACTGGCGCTTACTTGATGCGCCCAGAGCGGCGCACACGCCTAAAATTCGGGTTTTTAATCCGACGTTGGCTGAAGACGGGTTTGTCAGCGAACACACGATAGTACAAATCGTCAATGACAACATGCCGTTCTTGGTTGATTCGGTCACGATGGCGATTAACCGCACAGGACGCACGGCGCACTGGATTGTGCATCCATTGATGAGCGTGACCCGTAATGCGAAAGATGGCATTGAATCGGTTAGCACGGTTGCCGCGGCCAAAGTGGCTGGCAGAAATGATCCAGTCGAATCGCTGATCATGGTCGAATGTGATCGGATTGTCAGCCTTGCAGAACAACAAGCGTTAGCAGAAGAATTAAAACAAGTGTTGGCCGACGTGCTCAGTGCAGTGGTTGACTGGCAGGCGATGCTCGACCGTGTTCATGCGGTATGCAGCGCTTGCGAAAAACATGCTCCAGACCAAACTGGCAATGAAGGCGTGGCCTTCTTGCGCTGGCTGGAAGATCGCCACTTTACGTTCTTGGGTGCCCGCGATTACGATCTGAAGCGCGATGGCGACAAATATAGTCTGGTGGCGATTCCGGAATCCGGACTAGGTATTTTACGTGGCAAGGTGCAGACTTCCCTCGCGTATTTGCCACCAGAAGTGTTGGCGATCATGGCGTCCAATGAAACGGTGCTGGTGACAAAAGCCATGACCCGTTCGACAGTACACCGTCCTGCATGGCTCGATTATGTCGCGATCAAGCGCTATGACGATGCAGGTAACGTGATTGGCGAATCCCGTTTTATGGGGCTGTACACGTCGTCGGCTTATTCAGCGCCGGTCGATGAAATTCCACAGGTCCGTCAGCGTGTGGCGTCGGTAATGGCCGCGTCAGGTGTCGTTCCACAGAGTCATGCCGCCAAAGCACTGCAGGCGATTCTGGATGATTATCCACGTGATGAGCTGTTCCAGATTGATACGCCGACACTGACCGAACACGCCATTGGTATTCTGCGTTTGCAAGAACGTCAGCGCACGCGTTTGTTCCTGCGTCGTGATCCGTTTGGCCGTTTTACATCGGCACAAATTTTCGTGCCACGTGATCGTTACAACACCGAACTACGCGTCAAAATTGGCAATGAGCTGATGTTTGCCTTAGATGGTGAATCCATTGAGTTCACGCCAATGCTGACCGATAGTCCATTGGCACGGATTCATTATCAGGTACGAGCAAAAAATCGTGCGCCAGTCAATGTGAATCTGGGTGCGTTAGAAGGCCGTATCGCTAAGCTCGCCCAACGCTGGGAAGACGATTGCACATCTGAATTACTACGTACCCACGGTGAAGGGAATGGTTTAGCGTTAGCAAATCGTTTTTCTTCTGCATTCCCGACTGCGTATCGCGAAGATTTTTCAGCGTTGGTTGGTGCCGAAGATGCGGAGATGCTCGCCAGCCTGAATCCATTGCAGGCGATGGTCGTTAAACTGTACCGTCCGCTCGATGCTGACCATGGCATGCTGCGTTTTAAGATCTACAACACCACCAAAGTAGCGTTGTCAGATTCCTTGCCTGTGCTGGAGCACATGGGTGCGCGCGTACTGGATGAACATCCGTACCAGATCGTCAATGGCAGCGACAACTTATGGATTCATGATCTGGGCTTGCAATTGCCGCCAGACACCGATCTGTCCGCGGTCAAAGCCCGTTTTGAAACACTATTCTCGTACGCCTGGAAAGGTGACGTCGAAAGCGACGACCTCAATCGTCTAGTGCTTAATACAGCGCTGGATGCGCGTTCTATTGCGGTATTGCGTGCCTGCTCACGTTATTTCAAACAATTGGGTTTCGCTTACAGCCAGACGTATATTGAATCAGCTTTAAACAAAAATGCCGCGATCACGCAGTTGATTGCTGAGTTGTTTGGCGCCCGCTTTAAGCCTGATTTTGCGGGTGACCGTGACGTCGCTCAACAACACATCAAAGAGCAACTCGAAGCAGAGTTAGCCAATGTCGCTAGCCTCGATGAAGATCGAATCTTGCGCCAGTTCTTCGCCACGATTATGGCAACGCTGCGTACCAATTTATGGCAAACCACCGCCGATGGCAGCTTTAAACCGTATATGAGTTTTAAACTCAATCCGCGTGAAGTACCAGGCGTGCCAGAACCTAAACCGCTGTTTGAAATCTGGGTCTATTCTCCACGTGTAGAAGGCGTGCATTTACGTGGCGGTAAAGTTGCACGTGGTGGCTTACGCTGGTCTGATCGTCGTGAAGATTTCCGTACAGAGATTTTAGGACTGGTCAAAGCGCAGCAAGTCAAAAATACGGTGATTGTTCCGGTCGGTTCTAAAGGTGGTTTTGTGCTTAAAAATGCACCACCGATGAGTGACCGCGAAGCGTATCAGGCTGAGGGTGTTGCTTGCTACAAAATCTTCTTGTCGGGTTTACTCGACATTACGGACAACATCGTTAAAGGTACGGTTGTTCCGCCGACAAAAGTGATTCGTCATGACGTCGATGATCCGTATCTGGTCGTTGCTGCGGACAAAGGCACAGCAACCTTCTCAGATATCGCCAATGGCGTGTCTGCTGATTATGGCTTCTGGCTGGGGGATGCCTTCGCGTCCGGTGGTTCTGTTGGCTATGACCATAAAAAAATGGGCATCACTGCGCGCGGTGCTTGGGAGTCGGTTAAACGTCATTTCCGTTCGCTGGGTGTGAACACGCAAGACACAGCGTTCACGGTGGCGGGTATCGGTGACATGTCGGGTGACGTGTTCGGTAACGGTATGCTCTTGTCTGAACATATCAAACTGGTTGCCGCCTTTGATCACCGCCATATTTTTATTGATCCTTCACCGGATGTTGCTCTCTCGTTTGCCGAACGTCAGCGCTTGTTTAATCTGCCGCGCTCAAGCTGGGATGATTACGATAAATCGCTGATCTCAGCGGGTGGTGGTGTTTATCCACGTGGTGCTAAATCGATCAAGCTCAGTCCAGAAGCACGTGCTGTGTTGGGCATTGAAGCGGAAGAATTAACACCCGTTGAATTGCTGCGAGTCATTCTGCAAGCACCGGTTGATTTGCTCTATAACGGTGGTATCGGTACGTACGTCAAAGCGACCTTTGAAACTCATGCCCAAGTCGGTGATAAAGCCGGTGATGCGTTCCGCGTTAATGGTAACGATCTGCGTTGCAAAGTCTTGGCCGAAGGCGGCAATCTGGGTTGTACCCAAAACGGCCGGATTGAATTCGCACAAAAAGGTGGTCGTATCTACACCGATGCGATTGATAATTCTGCTGGTGTGGATTGCTCCGATCACGAAGTTAACATCAAGATTCTCGTTGGTGCGATTGTGGAGGCAGGCGATCTGACACTTAAACAACGTAATGACTTGTTAGCGTCGATGACCGATGAAGTGGGGCATTTGGTCCTGACCGATAACTACTATCAGTCGCAGGCACTAGATATTGCTGCACATCGCCCCTTATACGTACTCGATGGTCAGCAACGTCTGATGCAGTCATTAGAGAAACAAGGTCGCTTGAATCGCGCCATTGAATACCTGCCAAGCGATGATGAAATTCTGCACCGCAAAGCCCGCAAACAAGGCTTAACGGCACCAGAAGGCGCGGTCGTACTGGCGTATGCCAAGATGTCGGTGTTTGATGATCTGGTGGCAAGTAACCTGCCGGATGATCCTTTCTTTAGCCGCGCACTCAAGGCGTACTTCCCGCAAGTCTTGTCTGAGCGTTTTTCTGATGCGATTGCGCAGCACCCATTGAAGCGTGAAATCATCGCTACCTACATTACCAACACGGTCGTCAATCGTGTCGGTGCCACGTTCGTGAATTTCATCGCGTCTGAAGCTGGCGCCAATGCGGCTGATGTGATTCGGGCGTTCACTCTGGCGCGTGAGATTTTTGATCTGGAAGCCTTGTGGGATCAAATTGATATTCTCGATTACAAAGTGGCGTCTACCCTGCAACTCGATTTGTTATCGAAATTGATTGCGATCACCCAACGTGCATCGCGCTGGATCTTGCGTCTGCGTTCACAAAGCACCGACATGCCAACGCTGATACATCGTTATCAACCTGCAGCGCGTGAGTTGCGTGGCCAGCTCAATGACTGGTTACCAGCTAACGCTCGCGCCGCATGGCAACGTGAAGCCGATGTGCTGGTCAAAGCGGGCGTGGAAGCAACGCTGGCGCAGGATTTGAGTGCGCTGGAATACATCTTCCCAGCACTTGATTTGGTTGATCTGGCCGGGAGTTCGGATGCAACACTGGAACAAGTGGCACGCGCTTACTTTGGTGTTGATGATCAACTAGGCCTGAGCGGCTGGCGCACACAGATCAATCGCTTACCAACCGACACGTTGTGGCAAACACAGGCACGTGGCAGTGCCCGTGACGACGTGTACTCGATCGCAAGTCAGATTACGCGCGGTCTATTATCACGTCAGGAAGCACTGACCGACTGGCGCGCTCGCAATGCCGCGGCGATTGACCGTCTCACCGGTCTGCTGACGCTGATCAGCGCGCAAAGCGCTGACCTCGCACCGGTGTCCGTTGCATTGCGTGAGTTGCGTCATCTGGCATAAAGCTGCTAGGTTTTTACTCTGAAGCAGAAGTTAAAAATCCCTGTTCATGTCGATGAACAGGGATTTTTATTTGCGTTGGTTTTTTTAACGCTTGAATGAACCGTCGGTGTCATCGTTATCATCATGGGTGGCACGACTTCACGCAAGTTGTAATTCCCAATAGCCGACATCTATCCAACGATCAAATTTAAAACCAACTTCTTTAAAGTGCGCCACTTTTTTCATGCCGAGCTTTTCATGTAACGTAACGCTGGCTGGATTCGGTTGGGCAATACCGGCGATCACGCTATGGATTCCGCGCTGTCGTAGTGCATCAAACAGATGGTGGTAGAGGAGAGTGCCCAATCCCTTTCCTACGTATTTTTGATTCAGGTAAACAGAGGTTTCAACGGAGTAGCGATAGGCATGGCGTACACGCCACGGTGTTGCATACGCGTAGCCTGCAATCTCTCCTTCATTGTCTATAACAAACCAAGGCAGATTGCTACTGACTACTTTATTGATACGCTCAGCCATTTCCTCACTACTGACAGCGGATTCTTCAAAGCTGATGGTCGTGTCTCTGACGTACAGATTGTAAATGGCACAAATAGCGTCAGCGTCGTGTCTTGTTGCAAGGCGAAGCATCGATGAGTCTCTTATTAAAAAAATGAGATATGAATTCACCATCCTACCTCAAATTGCTGAGGTGTTCCTTTCGTCACTTTTGCTGGTTGGTGGTTGTTAATTTGGGTGCGTGAATCGTCGAATTAAGATTGTATGCCACAAGCCTCGTTCCGGTTTAGTCTTGCAGACTATGCAATGCAGTGAACCGCCGAGCAACAAACTGCATTAATCGCTATTTCTCTGATACCGTTTGTACGCTTCGAACAAGAGGAGTCCGGCGAGGATAAATGAAAAGAGGATTGCCCATACAAATATAACCGGATGCTCTGAAAAATGGATGATTGCGGCAGTACCTGATTTTCTCAGTTTGATCGAGTCAGTGGCGATGTTATAGAACGACGCAATGAGGATGATGACGCCTAACGTCGCCAACACAATCGGTGACTGTATGCGCGATCCGCCATCAGGATTATTGAAGAGTTTTTCGAAAACTGTCATAGACGCTTTGATCATCCGTTGTAAAGATCAGTCAGTTTTTTCGTTTGATTTCATCAGTATTTTAAATGCCTCTGACAGCAGAGGCATTGTTATTTTACTACACAATCACGAGGCTCAAAATTCTTCCCATTGGTCGCCATTCGCGTCTTTATTATTGGTGGGGCGATGGCTGATCTGTTGTGCCGGACGTCGGGCTGTTGTCTGGCGCGGTGCTGGCCGTGGTGTAGGCTTGACGGCGGCGGGAGCCGAGGAAGGGCGCTGTTGTAACGTGGTTCCCTCGCCAAGGTCAAAGATACTCACCGCAGCCATTAAATGACGCGCCTGCTCTTCCATGGCAGCGGCCGCAGCAGCGGCTTGTTCTACTAACGCAGCATTTTGTTGTGTAGCGTTGTCCATTTCAATGATCGCCCGATTGACCTGCTCAATGCCCGTGCTTTGCTCGCCCGTTGCCGCAGTAATTTCAGAGATAACGTCGTTCACTTTTTTGACGCTCGCTAAAATATCTTCCATCGTTTTACCGGCGGCGTCTACCAGAAGCGTTCCGTGGCCGACGTTTTCAACAGAATCATTGATCAGGGTTTTGATTTCTTTTGCTGCCAGTGCCGAACGCTGTGCCAGATTTCTGACTTCGGAAGCGACTACTGCAAAGCCTCGCCCTTGCTCACCTGCGCGTGCTGCTTCAACGGCAGCATTCAAGGCGAGAATATTGGTTTGAAAGGCGATACCATCGATGACGGAAATGATATCGACAATCTTTTGCGATGAGGCGTTAATGACTTCCATCGTTGCTACTACTTCTGCTACCACGCTGCTACCTTTGACAGCGACCTCAGAGGCGGAGCTGGCGAGTTGTCGTGCCTGTTTGGCATTATCTGCATTTTGACGAACAGTGCTTGTGAGCTCTTCCATGGTCGATGCTGTTTCTTCGAGTGAGCCAGCCTGACTTTCAGTCCGCGCAGAGAGATCTAAATTGCCCGATGCTATCTCTTTAGAGGCATCGCTGATAGTCTCTGCGCCTGTTTTAATTTGCTTAATTAGTGCGGCGATTTCGTCGCGCATTAATTTGATCGATGCTAATAGGCTGGTATCGTCATTGTCTTTGATATCGATCTTGCTGGTTAATTTGCCAGCAGCGATTTCTCTGGTCACCGCAGATGCATAGCCAAGTTCACCACCAAGTTGAACGATCAGGCTGCGCGCAATCAGGATGGAGACGACAATCAACATGGCCGTCAGCACCAAAGTGTAAGCAGAGGCGGTCAGCATGCGTGAATGGAAGGCGGCATCAACACTATCAATATAAACACCTGACGCAATGATCCATCCCCACGGAGCGAAGCCTTTGGCATACGAGACTTTAGGCACTGGTGCAGTACTGCTAGGTTTAGTCCAGGCATAAAATACGAAGCCCGCGCCTTTTGTTTTGACGACATCGAGCATTTCCATATACAACAGCGTGCCATTGGGGTCTTTAAAGTCAGCCAGATTTTTTCCATCCAATTCTGGCTTAATTGGATGCATCAACATGACGGGTTGCATGTCATTGATCCAGAAATAGCCATTGTCCCCATAGCGTAAGGCTTTTACCGTCTCCATTGCTGCCCGTTTAGCATCCGCTTCGCTCATTTGATGTTGACTGGCAAGGTCATAGTAATGTGCAATGATTTTTCGGCGGTTTCGACGGTTTGTTGTACGTTGGCCTGGCGCTCTTCCAGAATCATGTTTTTTTCTGATGCTAGAAACAATCCAGTAAGTAAGAGTATGCCAATGACTGCGTTGGCAATGAGCAATTGCAGCCGCCGGGAAATACTCAATTGTTGTAGTTTTTCAGAAATAGACATGTGATCCCCTGTTATAAAATCTTTTTAATTATTTGATAGTACAGAACCAAAATAACCGAACATTGACACGACGCAAGGCCCAACCCTGCCTCTGATAAGAACAGAGTGCTTTTCACAACAGTTTTGTATGATTGTGAAGATGGTCGCTGTATTTATGATTAAAAAATCATGATCAATATGTTTGTCCGAATAAAATTCTGCGAATAGCTGATGGAACTATTTTTATATTCGTATTATCAGCTTTTTTTACCTGTGAACAGACGCAAAAACTTGCGTCGCGAATGGCGTTGTGATGAAAAGTTTTCATCACATTTCCTACGATGCTTGATGTTGAAATCAACGACGTATTAAAGACGCATCAAGGACGTATCAACGATGCAAAGTCAAGCGACTATCCTGCCAGTTCAATACGTTGTTCAGGGGAATTGATACAATGGCGATAAATATATCGCTCACGATGTCGTTCTGAGACGGAGAAAAACCAGATCAATTGATATCTTGTCATCATTAAAAAACTGGACGTTGACTATGAATAAATTGAAATACGCGAAATTAAAACCAGTGGCCCGTTTGTGCCTGCAGATGATGTTGGCATTGCCGCTGACAACACCGCTTGCGTTTGCAGGCAATCTCACGCCGGAAGAGATCGCGGCAGTGAAAGGAAGCGGTATCGATCTTGCTGTGAAGCCGGGCCAGGACTTTAACAAGTACGCTAATGGTGCATGGGAAAAAAAAGCGATTATTCCTGAAAGTAAGTCGAGCGTTGGTCTCGATGAGATGCTGGTAGAAGAATCTGATGATGCCGTTGCGCGCGTGATCGAAAAGGCGTTACAGGCAGAAGCTGGTACACCAGCAAAGAAAATTGCTGATTTTTATCAGGCATTCTTAAATACGGACGTGATTAACGAGCGCGGATTGACGCCGTTACAACCCCGATTGGATGCCATTAGTGCGATGAGTGACAAAGCAGCACTAGCCCGTTATCTGGGACAGAATTTACGTGCCGATGTCGATCCGATTAATGCCACAAAGGTATTTACAGAGAATTTATTCGGATTATGGGTCGCGCAAGGATTCCATGACCATACCACCTATCAGGGGTATCTGATGCAGGGCGGTCTCGGTTTGCCAGACCGTGAATACTATCTGTCTAAAAGCCCCGATATGGTGAAGCTACGCGGTCAGTATCAGCAATACGTCGCGACTGTATTAACGCTGGCCCATGTCGTCAATGCGGCCGATGCTCATCGTGAAGCAAAACGGATTGTCGAACTTGAAATAAACATTGCGAAGGGCCACGCGTCACGTGCAGATACATCCGACGTGTTAAAGGCAGATCATACGTGGCGCACAGCCGATTTTAATAAAAAAGCCCCCGGTCTTGATTGGCAAACGTATTTCGCGGCCGCCGGTCTGGATCAGCAAACTGCATTCTTGATTTGGCATCCAACAGCACTCAAAGCATCGGCAAGTCTGGTTGCTTCGACGCCGCTGGAGATCTGGAAAAACTATTTACGCTTCCATGTGATTAATCAGCGCGCAGACGTGCTGCCGACGGTATTTTTCAACGAGAAGTTCAAATTTTATAGCGCTTTAGCAGGCACGTCTGTTCCTGAGCCACGCGCGAAGTATGCGATTGGTGCAACCAATGATGCACTCGGTGAAGAGATCGGTAAGCTCTACGTTGCAGATAATTTTTCATCCGAAGCGAAAGACAGAATCCGTTCTATGGTGACTAATTTGCTGGCGGCCATGAGCGATCGGATTGAGCGCAATACTTGGCTGGCAGCAAGCACCAAGCAAGAGGCGTTACTGAAAATTAAAAATACCTATGTTGGTGTTGGCTATCCCGAGAAATGGCGTGATTACTCGGCCCTGGAAGTGAAAGCGGATGATGCTTATGGCAATGCCGAGCGCTCCAGCCTGGTTGAATATCACCGCGCATTGGCTAAATTTGGCCAGTCTGTCGATGAAACTGAATGGTGCATGAATCCACAATTAGTCAATGCCGTTAACATGCCGATGCAAAACGCCATCGACTTTCCAGCAGCTTATTTGCAATCGCCAAACTTTGATCTCAATGCCAGTGATGCCACAAACTACGGCGCGCTTGGTGCCACAATCGGGCATGAAATCAGTCATAGTTTCGATAACACGGGGGCGATGTTTGATGCCAAAGGGGAATTACGTAACTGGTGGACCAAAGCCGACATGCTACGCTTCAACGCCTCTGCAAAGGCGCTCGTGGCACAGTTTAATCAGTACCGCCCATTCCCTGATCTCGCAATCAAAGGTCAGCAAACCTTGGGTGAAAATATTGCGGATCTGGTCGGCCTGATGGCGGCGTTTGATGCCTATCATGCAGCGATGAAGCAAAAAGGCCAAGCGCCAACTGTCGATACCGACAAGGAATTTTTCATGGCGTTTGCGAAGTCTTTCCGTAGCAAAATGCGCGATGAAGTCTTGCGTACCGTCATCATTACCAACGAGCATGCCCCATCGTCATATCGTGTACAAACTGTGCGCAATCTGGACGCGTGGTACAAGGCGTTCGATGTCAAACCTGGTGATGCGCTGTATCTGGACTTAAAAAACCGCGTCAAGATCTGGTAAATCTATTCTCTCTATTCTCGGCCTTTGCGGGCGATTGAAACTCAACCTACTCCTGTTATTTGGTCACAAAAAACATCGCCGGACAAGATAGCTCATAATAGGGGCTATCTTGTCCGGCTTTATTTTTTTGGAGGGCCGGCATTCTTCACCGGAGGTGATTGCACCATGACACGACTTTCTATTCTTGACCTTGCCCCAATCCCGCAAGGAAGCACCGCTGCCCAATCGTTTAAAAATTCATTACAGTTGGCACAACATGCTGAAGCCCTCGGCTACCATCGTTTCTGGCTCGCGGAGCATCACGGCATGCCGGGCATCGCCAGCGCCGCGACATCCGTATTGGTCGGGCATGTCGCTGGCGGTACGAAGACCATTCGTGTAGGTTCTGGAGGCATAATGTTGCCAAATCATTCCCCGTTAGTGATAGCCGAGCAATTTGGTACCCTAGAATCACTTTTTCCGGGACGGATTGATTTAGGTCTGGGACGTGCACCTGGCTCTGACCAGCGCACGGCGCGCGCGTTGCGCCGCAATCTACATTCGGATGCCGATGAATTTCCGCGTGATGTGCAGGAGCTTTTGGATTATTTTTCTGACGAACCACAATCGCCAGTCCGTGCTGTTCCTGGTACCGGATTGCATGTGCCTGTCTGGATTCTGGGTTCTAGTTTATATGGTGCGCAGTTAGCCGCGGCATTTGGCTTGCCGTATGCGTTTGCATCGCATTTTGCACCACAAGAGCTGATGCAGGCAATTGAGATTTATCGCAATACATTCCGTCCTTCAGCGTATTTGGACAAACCGTATGTCATGCTGGGGTTTAATGTTTTTGCTGCCGAGACGGACGAGCGTGCGTTTTTTTTGGCGAGTTCAGCACAGCAAGCCTTCATTAATTTGCGTAGTGGCAGACCCGCAAAAATCCCGCCACCGATCAAGAACTTTTTACAGCAGATCAGTGAAGGCGAACGCTTCATGTTAAATCAGATTCTTGCCTGTTCGGCGATCGGTGCACCTGAAACGGTGGCCGAGCAGCTACACGCGTTTATTGCCAAAACCGGTGCTGACGAATTAATGATTGCTTCCAATATTTTTGATCACGATGCGCGTTTGCAATCGTATCAGATCGCGATGAATGTCTTTCAGCCACGACCTAGCCAACTGATCTGAATCGGTCCGCGTTCCGAAAAAAAACCCGCAAATTTTCATTTGCGGGTATCAAATGCCAGAGAGCGTGGTTGGGTAGGTCTCTCCGGCGGGAGGGCTTGTGACGATTAAATTACTTCTGAATTAGCTGCATTGAGATTCACTTTCTGTGCTTTTCGCCCACGACCTGTGACCAACGCCACCAACTGCAACATAGAGCGGTAGATAAAGCGCAGCATCAGCAAGGTGCACACCACTTCGAGCATCGTCATGGCAAAGCCAACGACCGCGTTATAGCGGATGATACGGTCGCGTATTTTCTGCATCATGTTTTCACGGGCAATTTCAATACTGTCATAGAACGTTGGTACGACGAGCAACGTCAGCAACGTTGAAGTGATCGTACCGCCAATAATCGCAATTGCTAATGGACGGTAGAATTCACCACCTTCACCCAGACCCAATGCGACCGGCATCATCCCCGCGATCAGTGCAAAGGTCGTCATCAAAATCGGGCGCAAACGGACGCGACCTGCTTGCATCAACGCATCCTCACGTTCCATGCCTTCAGCTTCATTTTTACGGGCAGCATCGAGCAACAGAATCGCATTTTTCGCCACCAGACCCATCAACATAATCACCCCGATCAGACTCATCAGATTGATTGTGCTGCCAGTAACTAATAATGCTAGTACCACACCGATTAGGGACAAAGGTAAGGACAGCATCACACCGATAGGTGCTGTGAATGAGCCAAACTGCATGACCAGGATCAGGTACATCAGACCGATACCCGATAACAAGGCAATCGCCATTGCCCCAAATACTTCTTCCTGATCTTGTCCCGATCCTGCAATCGCCAGACCATAGCCGGGCGGATAATCAAACGATTCCGCCAGTTTTTTGGCTTCAGCAATCACTTCGCCGTTCGAACGACCCTGAACGTTGGCAGAGACGGTAATCGTACGCTTGCCTTTGTTGTGCTCGATACCGGATGGGCCTTTACCCATACTGATCGTCGCAATCTGATCCAGCGGTACCATTTGATTGGTGCCACTGATGGCGATTGGCAAGCGTTCAATATTCTCTTTGCTCACGCGGTCGTCCGGATGTAAGCGTACTGCGACGTCGCGTGTCTCGCCTGTTGGATCAACCCAGTCACCGACTTCGATACCAGCAAAGGCGACACGTAAGGCTTGTGCTGCATCGTTAGAAGAAATCCCCATCGAATTAGCTAAACCACGATTGAGTTCAATCTTCAGTTCTTTTTTCGGATCTTGTTGCGACAGACCAATATCAACGGCGCCTGGTACGTTATGGAGTTTTTCCATAAAGGCAGCGGTAATTTCTAGCAATTTGCGCGAGTCAGGGCCAGTAAATTCAATCTGTACTGGCTTTTGTGCGCCGTTGTTCAGATCGTCTAACACGACGTATTCAGCACCCACCAACGACTTAATTTTGTCGCGTAACTCGACGGCAATTTCTTTAGCGCCGCGCTTACGTTCAGTGCGTTTGCCGATATCCACATAAATACGGCCACCGGCTGGGTTGATATTGCTATTGGTTTCTTTGACTTCTTTGATGCTACGGGCAATCTCAGCAGCGCGTTCCATTTTCAGCTTCGCATATTCCAGCGAAGAAGAAGCAGGGGTGCGGACTTCGATCATCAGGTTGCCAGAATCGGTTGGTGGCAAGAAGCTGGTGCCCCCCCACTTTGCCTGTAAGCCCAATGCAGTGACCAAACTGATGACGGCAATCGCCCCCATCCAGCGACGATGATGCAAGGCCCAGGCAATCACGCGGCCATAACGGTCTGCTTGATGATCAAACCAGTCATTAAAACGCGCCAATACTTTACTGATACCTGTTTTTGGTGCGTGGTGATGGTCTACCGGATCACCCCAATATGCCGATAACATAGGATCGAGCGTAAATGAGATACCAAGACTGACCAGCACGGAACAAGTGACTGTCAACGCAAACGGACGGAACCATTCACCTGGCATGCCTGGCATGAACGCCACTGGAATAAATACCGCAATGATGGAGAAGGTGGTGGCTGCCACGGCCATCCCGATTTCAGCCGTACCTTCTAGTGCTGCTTTGCGACGGTCGGAACCCATTTGCATGTGACGGACAATATTCTCCCGCACCACAATCGCGTCATCAATCAACACGCCAATTGCCAGCGACAAGCCGAGTAGTGTCATGAAGTTCAGCGTGAAGCCGCACAACCAGACTGCAATAAAGGCTGCGATGACAGAGGTCGGCAGACTGAGTGCGGTAATCAACGTAGAACGCCAGGAATTCAGAAATGCATACACCACAAAAATGGTCAGGCAGGCACCGAGCACTAGAGAGTCGACGACATTATTGAGACTATTTTGTGCTTCTTTACCCCCATCCCGGGTGACCTCAAGTTTTGTACCCGGGTGATTTTTGTCAAAATCTTTATTAATCTCATCGACGAGCTTATGCACTTCTTTTGCCACAGATACCGTACTTGCATCGCGCGATTGGGTGACCTGAATACCGACGTTTGGTTTGCCGCTTCGGATTGATAAACCGTTGATGTCAGCAAAACTATCGTCAATTGTCGCTACTTGCGCGAGTCTGACGATCTGGTTGCCATTGCGCTTGACTACAATCTGTTGGAACTCTTCCGGGGATTCGATACGACCAACCAAACGGATGCTCTCTTCTTCCAGATCACCTCTGAGTTTACCCACTGGTGCATTGCTGTTTTGATTGCGCAAGGCGTTGACGACGTCACTGATGGAGACGTTATATTCACGCAGTTTTTCTGCCCGCACCAACACCGACAACTCGCGTTTCAATGAGCCATTAACAATCACGGTCGAGACACCAGGAACACCCCGTAATTTGTCGGCCAGTGTGTCTTCTGCCAGCCGTGAGATTTCAGCATGGGTCAGCTTACTTGAGGAGAGCGCCATATTCAGAATCGGTTGCGCAGAAGGATCCCAGCGCTGAATCACGGGTTCGCGCATCTCCGTCGGCATCTTATAGCGTACGCTGGAAATGACATTACGCACTTCATCTGATGCTTCAATCATGTTCTTCTTGAAGTTGAACATGATATCGAATCGAGCGACACCTTCATTGGCTGACGCATTGAGCTCCGTGACACCTTGGACGCTCATTAAGGATTTTTCCAGTCGATTGATGACATCGCGTTCTACGGTATCGGGAGAGGCACCCGGATAAGTGATAATGACCGATAGGCCGGGTACTGACACATCCGGATTTTGGTTCACCCGTAATTTACTCAACGCCAGCAAGCCCATCGCCATGAGCGCGATGATCATGACAATCGTCGCGATAGGCCGTTTAATACTGAAATCGGATAAAAACATAATTAGTTTCCTTCAGTACGGTTAGTAGAAGAGGCCGCGACTTTCGTGGCTGCCATTTCTACTTCCTGCTCGTCTTTTAAGTTTGAACTTGGGCTACGCATGACCAGGTCGCCTGACGCCAGACCATGACGGATTTCAACATTGCCCGTACGTTGATCGCGTTTCCCAAGGACCAAGTCGACTTTTTTCAGGTTTTTGCCAACGATTTGCCATGCGTAAGATTTATCGCCAGCTTTCACGATCGCGCCTTCTGGCAGTGTCAGTGCATCGACGGTCGTCGATTCGATATTGCCTTCTGCATAGAGGCCAGCCACTTTGGGTTGATTGCTATCGGCAAAGCTGACTAGTACCTCGACTTGTCGTGTCACATCATTTGCTGCTGGATCAACGCGTGTCACTTTGCCGTGGAAATCTTGATTAGCGTAACCGTTGACACGAAAAACTACCGCCTGCCCAACTTTCACTTGAGAAATTCTGTCTGCAGACACATTGCCGATAAAACGCATGCTGCTTGGGTCAATGACTTTGACTAATTCTTTGCCTAGGGACGCCGTATCACCGGCAGATACTTTGCGCTCGCTGACGACGCCATCGAATGGTGCTCGCACTACCGTGCGTTGCAATTGCTGGCGGGCCGTTGTCGCACGGGCTTTGGACGCTGATAATTCACTCCGTGCCGCATCGACTTTGACTTCAGCATCGTCTAACGCCTGCAGAGAGGCCATTCCGGAGGCGCGCAGGGTTTTCAAGCGTTGTTGGGCGCGGTCTGCTTGCTCGAGTGACAGCGTCACGCTGCGCACGTTGTCTTCAGCAGAATTGAGGTTGTCGCGGATCGCAGTTTCATCGAGTCGGACGAGAATGTCGCCGCGTTTGACGACGTCACCATTCTCCTTTAATACCTGCAAAACGATGGCCTGAACTTCTGATCTCAGGTCGGCTTTGCGTTCTGGTTGGATCGAGCCCGTGACGACGGGGCCAGAAACCATGGCGTTTACCCCAATTTTGATAGTGTCTTCGGGCGCGATCAATAACTTGATTGCTTTTTCTTTTTTATCAGCACTATTTTTTTCCGCAGCACTCGTGGTGCTGGAAGCTGCCGTCTTTTCTGGTTCTTTATTATTGTTACAAGCAGCCAAGGTCGAGGCAATGGCGATGGCTATCAATGTTTTACGTAACATGGCGGGTCTCTTACGCTATAGAAATAATCGGGACTTCAGGGATGGTGCAGTATTCCGCACTGTGGCATCTAAGACAAGTGTCAAAGACTTAAGTTGCGTTTATTGATGGATGAAACGTATTTATTTGAGGATGAACTGCAGAACCGATGCGACCTGTGCCATGGCTAAGGATTGGGTGACCAGTTTTTTGAGGGCGTTACTTCAGATCTTTAGACGCTGACGATACAGGGCGTGGGAATAAACCGCGGGAAGGGTGTTCCTGACGGTTATCAGTGGCTTGCAATTTAGTCAACAGGCCATCAGTGGCGTCGTCGATATAGTCCAGCACAAGATCAAAACTGTCGCCGTCTTCGTAGTAAGGGTCTGGTATTTCGGTCGCGTTCGTGTGCTGGGCATAGTCCATGAGCAACCCTAGTTTATGCCGGTACGCTTCTGGACAGGCGGCTTCCAGCAAAGCAAGGTTGTGTCTGTCCATGGCCAGGATGAGATCAAATTTCTCAAAATCATTCGCTTTGACCTGACGAGCACGTTGCTTGCTCAGATCGTAGCCGCGCTTTAACGCATGTGACTGCGCCCGCGGATCGGGTGCTTCGCCAACATGATTGAGGTACATGCCAGCCGAATCAATGATCACATTATCTGCTAAACCGCGCGCGTGTATCTTCGCCTGAAAGACGCCTTCAGCGGTAGGTGAGCGGCATATATTGCCCATACATACAAACAGAATAGAAGTCACTTTGGGAGATGTCATCAGTGTAATTGATGGGAAGAATAGCAGGGTGATGCAATAAGAAGAAGCCACATGGTACGCGGATTTTTTGTAAAAAAATGCTGATTTCTCCCTGACAAATGTGAACAATTTATAAATCGCAGCGTACTATCATCTTTCTCGCTTTGTACGGCCGGACTACGTGCACCATGCTGGTTCATTTTTTCCAATTTGGATTACCTATGACAATTATTTCTCCTCAGCAGCACGCTAAACATTCTTCGTGTTATGTCGACGTTGATCAATCATCGTCACTGAGTTATCGCCCTGCGGTGGCAAGTGATGCTGTATTCCTGACGCAGTTGGTCAATAGCGCTTACCGTGGTGATACGAGTCGACAAGGGTGGACCACAGAAGCGGGTTTACTCGATGGGCCGCGTATTGAAACCAAGGAAGTACTTGAACTGATTTCAGCAGATGATTCGGTGATTTTTTTATGCGTACAACAGCAGCAAATCATTGGCTGCGTGCATTTACAGAAAGATGGCGACGCTGCTTATCTGGGTATGTTCGTCGTCAACCCTCTCCTGCAAGGTCACGGAATAGGGAAACAATTTATGCAAGCCGCTGAGTTACACGCTCAGGCGCAGTGGGGCATCAATAAAATGTGGATGACGGTGATCAGTGTGCGAGAAGAGTTGATTGCATATTACCAACGCCGTGGCTATGTGCGTACTGGCAGGTTTAAGCCGTTTCCGAAAAACAATGGTAAAGAAAAACTGCTAGTTGAAGATCTGCAATTTGAGGAAATGGAAAAAACGCTGCACGTCTAATTCCAATGAGCCTGCTCTATTCGTGCCGATAGAAGTAGATCGCTACACATAAGATAATCCCGACGGCATATAGCAGCCGGGTATCGCTGCCTGTCACATAGGGATACAGCATCATCACCACACCCAGCCATTTGGTTTTGTTTCGTTCCGTTTTTTTACCGAAGCGATACGCGACAAAACCAATGATCCCAAACAGAATCGCTCCAAAGAGGTACGTGGGCGTTGGTAAAACGCTCATTAACATCCCTTGTAGTTCCTGGTCATTCATGGTGATGGTCTTCTCTATCGTTGATTGAAACAGCGTGTCCTTAATATTTATGCCATCAACAGGATGGCAATACTGGTACCGATACCCGCGGCCCAAATCAGGCTACGGAGCGGCCCTATATTCATCAGGTAGACGATGACATACGCAATACGGATACCAATAAAAGACATCGCGAGTAAATCAATCCGTCCTTGATCAGCATGAGCCTGCTGTGCCAGAACAACCGCAGCAATAAAGAGTGGCAATGCTTCCCAACCATTGTTTTGCGCAGCCAATGCGCGTTGCTGCCAGCCAGTGAGGCGGGTCGCCCATTCGCGGGGATTATTATTGTCGTAGCGTTCGGCGCGAGTTGCCGATGTGGCTGAACCCGCTTTCGCCAGACCGACTGTGATGATTGGTAATAAACAGGCAGTTAATACGCACCAATTGGCAATGGTCATGCTTATCTCCTCAGGTGTTGAGTTGTATCAGGGATTATTTTAATTGCCTCGACATACTAAGGTAAAAGCAGCCCTTTGGCACGATTAACCAGCGTTCTGAATTGATTTTTCATTTTGGTTGACACCCAATTGTTAAAAAAATTGAGTTTAGAACGACTCTACCAATTTAAGTAGTTTTTAAAAATTGCTGTCAACAGCTTGTCGTCCGACCGCGTTCTTGGCATACGTAGACACACTACGCTAAGTAAGAAAAGCAGTCAAAACAGTTAAGCACTCATAGTTTCACTTTATATAGAACAGGACTCATCATGAAAACGATTATCGCCGCCATCATCGCTACAACGTTCGCAATGGGTACAGCGTTCGCCCAGACACCAGCAGCGAGCGCACCAGCGAAAGCCAGTGTTACTCCAGCAGCAGTAACTGCACCAGCATCAGCGACGACGGCAAGCAAAGCAGATGCAAAAGTTGCCTCACCAGTTGCAAAAGTAGCGCATAAAAAACACGCAAAAAAAGTCGCTGAAAAAGAAACGAAAAATGACAAAAATGCAGATCAAAAAACCGAAGCGAAAGTAGTAACGACAAAAGCAGAAGCACCTAAAAAATAAAGTAAAGAAGCAGTTGTATAAAAACGCAAAAATAACTTCATCACATTAACGAATAAAGAATAGGAATTATCATGAAAACGATCATCGCCGCTATCATCGCTACAACATTCGCAATGGGCACAGCCTTCGCTCAGACGCCAGCAGCAAGCACTCCTGTTAAGGCGGTGACGACTGCGGCAACTACAGCAACTACAGCAGTCGCCGCACCAGTTGCAAGTGCAAAGAGTGATGTAAAAGCAGAAGCTAAAGCGGAAACTAAAGTAGATGCAAAAGCAGCTACCAAAGCAGATACCAAAGCAGATACCAAAGCAGATACCAAAGCAGATACCAAAGTAATAGCACCTGTAGTAAAGCATGCACACAAAAAACATGTAAAAAAAGAGGCAGGTACTGAAGCAAAAGTGGATGGTAAGTCTGACGCTAAAGCAGCAAATATGACAGCGGCATCTGCATCATCGACACCTGCTGCAACACCAGCAGTAAAGAAATAAAACTGGTTAATTAACGTACATAAGCAAGTAACAGCATCACTCATTTAACGAATAAAGAACAGGAATTATCATGAAAACGATCATCGCCGCTATCATCGCTACCACCTTTGCAATGGGTACAGCTTTCGCACAATCTCCGGTGGATATGGCACAGGCAAAAGTAGCAACCACAGTTGCTTCAGCAAAAACTGCAGCCACGACCGCCGCGACGACTGCAACAACGGCGGCAACAACGGCGGTAGCTCCTGCTACACCGTCAGCACCTGCCACCGCTGCAATAGCTGCACCTGCTTCTCAAGCCAAGGCCACTGTGCCAGGTGAAAAAAGCAGAATGAAACATCACATGGGCACGAAAAAAATGGCAGCCGCAAAAACGGAAGAGAAAATGGAAGCAAAACCTGCGGCCAACGTAGATGCAAAGGTAGCGACAAAAATAGCACCTAAGCCACAAGCTGATAAAGCTGCCGCTTCTAAATAATTACTTGCACTCGTCTTGTTAAAGATGCGTCAGGGAAGAAGTAAAAAGTAAAAAGTAAATTCAAGTTCACAAAAGTGACGCCAGTTGAGTGATTGACTGGCGTTTCTTTTTATCGCTTCTGCATACAATGTAATGTCGCTTCATCAATCACTGCATCAACAGAACAATCTTTGACAGTACGCTGCATTTTTGATTTTGCCGGTATCGCCTGACCTGGTGTTAGCCAACTGCGATAACGCGGTATGACGACACTGTTTTCAGTAGTCCAAAACTTAATCGGCAGCGATACGATAGTGCCGTTCTCATTTTTCTGTAGCACGAAATGTAAATGCGGTTCCGAAGAAAATCCGCTATTTCCTGATAAGGCAATCGGCATGCCTGCAGTAACTTTCTGACCAACAGATACCCGTGATGAAAACTGTTTCAGGTGCAAGTACTGTGCCCATGTGCCATCGTCATGCAGAATGCTAATCGAGTTTGCTTTCGTCAAAAACGCTGTTGTTGCCTGCCCATTGTCGCTGAACTGGTTGATATTCTGAATCACCGTTCCACTGCGCGTTGCAATCACCGGTGTGCCGATAGGCATAGGAATATCAATCGCATTTTTACTGCCGACATCATGATGAGAAAAAATGGGACCGTCTGACGCCTGAGAAATTTGCAATGCCCTGTCAAACACAAATGGAACAAGGTATTTTGCCCCGGGAGTTGCCTGGGCATTGGGCTGACCGATCATATATTCGTATTGATAGGCAAACGCATACCGTTGTTGCTTGTTGTCCGGGGTTACCCTGACTAATTCCGTCGTTTCCCCCCCCTCGTAACAGACGTATTATTGGCCAATTTACGCTGGAGGCAATATTGGTAGCACTAGTGAGCGTGACAGTGACCGTTATCGGAATCTGACTCAGATTATTGGCAATGACGATGTTGGTCTCGCCATCTTTAATGGTCTCGACGTTAATTAAACTGGCTTCGGCTGTAGCGCTACCTGGTAGCAACGAGAGCGATAACAGCAGACATAGAGCACGTGGTATTGTGTGTAATGAACGTAATCGGCGTAACAGCATAAATAGTATCAATGGCATAGCGATAGATAAGTTAATGTTCCGCCATGTAAATCACACGCGGACAGGTTGGGTCTTGCTTTGTTTGTGGACACCAGAATGAGACCGTGATCGACCATCGATGGCAGGAAATTTCAATCAGATCAGGGCGGTTCCCCATGCCCATATTGCATGTCGATTGCAATGCATGGTCGATGCTCATTCCTTGAAAATAGCCATAACCGCTGATTTTTTTTAGTGTGGTGATGGCCCGTTGTGGTTCGACTGATCCAGGCCGCACTAGTAATTTGCGGTCTGAATGTTGGACAGATAAAGGCAGGATCGTTTCTAATTCTGCCTCGCCACAACTCCACTGATTTGCATCGCGTCCACAAAGGGCGACATAGTACAGAGGCTGCCCCATTAATTGTGTGTGGGGTCGGCATTTCACCTCGGCAAAGTTAGCACGTCCATTGGCTTCCAGCGAGCGTGCATCTATCTCCGCGATAGCTAATCCGAATTTTTCACCGCATACCGTTTGCTCCAATTGCAGTCTTTCCTGACGCGATACCTTCGCGGGAAAACTGTCATCGCTTGCCTGAGTGGCATAACAGGCGGTAACGCCGATGAATGCGACGAGATAATGTCGTAAAACAAGCTTTTTCATACGCAACGGAAGTAGTCAAGTAGTGAAGGGATGAAGCGGATCTGTGCTCATGACGGACATGAAATCGTAACATGTTTAGAACGAATTCTTTTACTTCAAAGACACCAATATGGCACTGTATTCCCGCGCAGGCGCGAGTCCAGTTGCGTGTGAGTACCTTCTTCCCCGAGCGGGCAGACAAGATGAATTACAGATTGACGGTACTGCTTGCCCTGATGTTTTCCAATCGCTGATGCAATTCATCATCCCAGCTGACTTTAATTTGTTGTTTTGCGCGCAGATAATGGTCACTGAAGACATCCAGATAGGCATCCAGTGTTTGCGCTGCCAGTGTTTCACCCGCCATACCAAGACATACGGCAGCGACTTCTGCCGTACATAAATGATCGTCCCGTTTGGAGCGCCGCAGACGATAGCGTGATAATTGTTCCGGAGCGAGACTCAGCACCGGAAAAGGTAGCAAATACGGACTCTTTTTAAAAATTTTTCGCGCTTCTGACCAAGTGGCATCAAGCAAAATGAAGAGCGGGCGTCGACCTGTGGACTCTGGTGCTGCGTTGTTTGCTCCAGAGTCGTTCATTAATTGGCTGACAACGCGCTCCGGTGCCACAAATTCACCCGGAAACACCACATACGGTTGCCATTGCGGATCCGTCAGCAGTGCCAACAATGCGGGGTCAGTTTCGGTACGCGCCCAACCAAATGCCATGGTGTCCGGCACCACATCGGCGATCAACCAGCCGGTGTTGCTGGGTTTGAGTGTTTCATGCTCTGCCATCAACAGACACACCCCAGCTCGGGTAGGTACGATGGGACGCAAATGGCATAAGCAGTGACTCAGAATCAGACGGCATCCACTACAACGTTCACCATGTGGGCCGCCCCGCGCCAGAAATGGTCGCGTACTCCGCAGCAAACGTGCCGCGCGTAATCGGGAGACGGCATGGGGTGGAAAAGGGGAGAGAGCAGTGGTCATGATGGCAGCTTTGCGACGCTGTGTGCTAAAGAGGCATGCATTTTAGTGCAAGCGTCACAAAAACGCCTGAAATTCCTGAGGCCGCCGATGATCAAGCCCGTTTGCTGATCAACTTTTCACCCAAACCCTTATCCGTTGTTCCTTTACTCGTCCATCAGCACAAAGTCACTTTTAGGCGCGGAGCAATCAGGGCAGGTCCAGTCGTCCGGAATAGCTTCCCACCGTGTCCCCGGCGGAAATCCTTCCTCAGGCAAACCGAATGCTTCATCGTACATCATGCCGCAAGTGACGCAGCAGTATTGGCGGAACGCGGGTGTCGCGATGTTTGCGCTCATACGGTGTTCCTTGTCGTCGCGTTATCGTTTTTGTTGCTTTTGTCACTTTCGGCAGTGTTTTGGACGATAAAATCTGGTTTTTCTCTTACAAAACACTGCGGGCACGGAAAATCCTCCGGAATTGCTTGCCAGGTTGTCCCCGGCACATAGCCTTCATGTTCACAGCCTACCTGTTCGTCGTAGAGGTAACCACAATCAGGGCATTGATAGCAGGTCATGCGTATCTCCTTGCGGCTATTGGTTGGCAGATTGAGTGGGCTGGTGATAGCGCTGCATGAGCGTTTCTCGTTGTGCCGGATCCAGATTGACGAGCGCCATGTCTCCCTGCGCCCATGCCACGACCCGATGATTCATGATGGCAAACCAGAGCGGTGGAATCATCGCAACCAAAAACATCCCAAAATAACCTTGCGGTAATTGCGGTACATCGTGATAGTCACGCAATACCTGATAAGGCCTGGTCGGATGGGCGTGGTGATCGGAATGCCGTTGCAGATGTACCAGTAATAGGTTCGATAGCTTGAAATTACTATTCCACGAATGCTTTGGTTCGCAGCGCTGATAACGTCCAGTAGTGTCTTTCTGGCGCAAAAGACCGTAGTGCTCAACGTAGTTTGCTAAGGTCAGTTGCCACCAGCCAAAACCAGCCGCCAAGAATAAAAATGGCACTAAGACGATGCCCCAAAAATACAGCATCAGGCCATACGCCAATAGCGTGAAGCTCCATTGTTGCAAAATCTCATTCTGCGGTGACCACCAGCGTTTATCTTGTCTCTGCAAACGCTGTGTTTCCAGATGCCACGCACGCACCAAGGCCCCCGGCAATTCGCGGCACGCAAAACGATACAACGACTCGCCAAAGCGTGCAGATGCCGGATCTTCTGGCGTCGCCACGTCTTTGTGATGCCCTTTATTGTGTTCGACAATAAAATGCCCGTAGCCACAGCATGCCAACACCAGCTTTCCGGCAAGTGTTTGCTCTTGGTCGGTCGCTTTGTGACCCAGCTCATGCCCGATCGCAAGACCGACACCGTTAATTAATCCGGCACTCAATCCAGCACCGAGCATTGCTACCCATGACCAGTGCCAATGCGAGACCACATACGCCATACCGACCATTGCTGCCCAATGCATCGCGGTTGCTCCATACAACACGTGGGCAAAATAGCGGTCATTTTTGAGCTGATCAACCTGCTCATCCGATGGATTGGCGTGATCTTTGCCAACGATGCTATCGAGCAGCGGAACAAGAACATAGCCCACCGGTACCACTAGCCATAACCACGCCCCTTGTTCAAAATGCACCGCTAAAAAGGCAGACAGCAAAGGTAAGGTGGGTAAGAGTAACGAAGTGAGATACCAATAGCGTTTATTGTTGAGCCATTTCTGCTCCAGCGCAGTAACCCAATTGTGATGCACGGTCGTTGTCATGCTTGTCTCCGTTATTATTTTCAATCGCATGATGTTTGTTTACCAGCCCCCACATTCTCTGCCTTCTGGCATCGTCAAAGTACGATAAACTGAGCCTGTTTTTATCAAAAAACGATCATTAGCGGTCAACACGGGAGACCCCAGCATGAAAGTATGGGACGAAGTCAGCAAGCTGCTTGGCGTGAAACCCATCGTGAGTGGTGATATTGGCAATCGCGTTGATACCAACATGACGCTACGTGCCGAACGGTATCTGTTTCGCATGACACAGCGGCAGTTTCCTGCATTGCCAGCCATGGTGTTACTGTCCCATCTCGGTGGTGGACGCGTACATGAGGCGCATCAGGCGGATATGGTTTCTGAGTCGATTCCAAGTTTTTCTGGTGCGATGCCAGCAAATTGCCCATCGCAGTGGATATTTGGTGGCGCTATTGATGTGGCTGTCTTTTATTTTTTAGAGCCGCTGCGCGGCGATGTGTTGCGATTACATAATCTGATCAGCAACACGAACACCCTTTGTCTGTTTAATGATCCGCTAGTGAACGCGCTGGCCCGCCAGGTTGTAGAGGAACTTGCTAAAGGGCTGGGTGCTGATGGGGAGTATATGACACGTCTGAGCACACTGATGGTAGAGCAAAGTTGTCGCACGATCGAAGGCATGACCCGCAGAGGGATGCGACCAGATACCTTACAAATAGGGCGCTTGGAGCTCGTGCTTGGCTGGATACAAAACAATCTGTCAGGAGAACTCCCTATTGAAGACTTAGCTCGCCGCGTTGGTGTCAGCACGGCTCATTTCCGACGTTTGTTTATAGAGGCCATGGGCACCGCCCCGCACCGATATATTTTGCAACTGCGCCTGCAACGTGCCAGTGAGTTGTTGACCAGAACTGATCTGTCGATAGAGCGGATCGCACAAGATTGTGGTTTCAGTAGCCAAAGTCATTTAACGTCCGCATTTAAAACGGCATATGGTGTAACACCAGCAAAAATGAAACAGAAAGCGAAGTCGTCACAGTTTTCGGTATGAAATACGGTGACGATCATGTGCTTATTTGATTCTGCATTTATCGACTTCTGCGGCCACACTTATTTGCGTTGATTTGCTGATTTGGTCGGTCACTGCAACGGCCGCGTCAGTACAGGTGACCGTGGCCCCTTTCAATCCGCGCTGCGCAGGAATGCTACCAGTGCTTACGCCGACCTCAGCAACACCAAATATTCTTTTACGATTTTCTGATTCTTGCAGACTTTTTTCAAATTCATCATGGGTCGTAGAGCTGGAATTGGTCAGAATCGCTGGTTTGTTATCTACCCCATTGAGTTCCTTACTGATCTCTTTTACCACTTGACGCGATTCCGGATTGAGCGGCTGTGCCAGCAATGGTGGTGCCTGTTCTGTCACAGGGGGTGTTTGAGCAGCCACATTTTCATACAAGAGTACCGTGCCTAAAAACACATAAAGGAAAGTGCGACATACTGGAACCATACGTCTCAATTTCAGCACCACTATTTTCATGATAAAACTTCCTCGCAACGTTGTTAATTTAGGGTACTAGGCAGTCGTCATCACGACGGAGCAAGACAGTTGATTTGGTATTAAATTCTTGCATCACACGCCATAGCATCTTATCGACTAATAATGTGTATTTATTTTTAGAAACAAAGATCGATATTTTTTTTGATACTATCACCTGCGTTTGCTGCATCTGCTGTAAGCCAATAAAGACAACACGAGACCAATGGCATGACAATAAAATTTAAAAAATATACCGAATGGACAGTTGGATCAAAACTGACACTCATAGTTTCAACTGTTTTTAGTCTTATTTTATTTACCTTCACTTCCGTGGTTAACTATAACCTGAAGCAACAGGCAGAAGCGCAAGCCGTCACCGATGTCACGGAAAGAACGCAATTTGTTGTCGATATGCTCAATATCTTTGATGCCGATCTACGCAATCAGGCCAACGACGCCCTCAAAGTATTCAAGGGAAATTTTAAAGAAGGGTTTGAGCTTGATGCTTCGCGCACCATCGACGTCGCAGGTGCAAACACGCCTGTACTCACATCTGGCGGCAAGGACCTCAATGGCGAGCTCTCCTATACCGACCGCCTGACCAGTGAAATCGGCGCGGTGGCGACGATTTTTGTTAAGAATGGTGATGATTTTATCCGCATATCAACATCGCTTAAAAACGATAAGGGCGAGCGCGCTATCGGTACGCCACTCAACCACGCCAGCCCCGCATTCAAAACCTTAATGGAAGGCAAGGGCTACGTTGGTCTGATCGAGCTGTTCAACAAACAGTATATGACCCAGTACGATCCTATCGTTGATACCCGCGGTAAAGTGGTCGGCGCGCTGTTTGTCGGCAAAGACTTTACGGTAGCGATCAATGAGGTCAAAGATAAAATCCGTTCTATCAAACTCGGCAAGTCAGGCTATTTTTACGCCCTTGATGCGCGAGAAGGTAAAACCTACGGCAATCTATTCCTGCATCCGACCAAAGAAGGAAAAAACATCCTTGATTCCAAGGACGATAACGGTCACGAATTTATCAAAGAAATACTCCAACGTCAGCAAGGCGTGATTCGCTATCCGTGGGTCAACAGCGAACTCGGTGAAACGGATGTGAGAGAAAAAGTCGTCGCATTCTATCCGATTAAGGGTTGGAACTGGGTCGTTGCTGGAGGCATGTATTCAGACGAATATGCGGCGCAATCTCATCGTACTAACAAGGGTTACCAAATCATCAGTCTAGTGATCGTGTTCATGTTGGGTGTGTTCATGTTTAAAGTCATGCGCATTCGTTTAAGTACGCCGCTGCAACAAGTGATTATGGCAGCCAACAAAATGGCGAATGGTGATCTGACAACCTCAGTGAAAGTCACCCGCGTTGACGAGATCGGCCAACTCATGCACGCCATTAACGGCATCGGTCAGGGACTACGTTCGCTGATTAACGAAGTCCAGCAAAGTGCCAGCATGATCGCGTATTCATCACAAGAACTCGCTGACGGGAATGTCGACTTGTCAGCCAGGACCGAATCGCAAGCCAGCTCTCTTGAGCAAACAGCGGCCTCCATGCACGAGATCACCGGCACCGTTAAGCAAAATTCAGAAGGTGCAAAACATGCAAACGAATTGGTCCTCGCCGCTGCCGAAGTCGCCTCCAGAGGTGGCAAGGTCGTCAGCGAGGTCATCGGCACCATGTCATCGATCAAAGAGAGCTCCAGAAAAATCGTTGACATCATTGGTGTGATCGATGGTATCGCCTTCCAGACCAATATCCTAGCGCTGAACGCCGCCGTCGAAGCCGCCCGCGCCGACGAACAAGGCCGCGGCTTTGCCGTCGTCGCCAGCGAAGTCCGCAACCTCGCCCAACGCTCCGCCAGCGCCGCCAAAGAAATCGCCGTGTTGATTAAAGACTCGGTCGCCAAGGTCGAATCCGGCAACCTGTTAGCAGAACAAACTGGTAAAACCATGGAAGACATGTTACGTTCCGTCGACCAAATCACGCAGATCACCGCCGAAATCTCCCACGCTAGCCAGGAACAAAGCGACGGCATCGAACAGATTAACCAGGCCGTCTCACAAATGGACGACATGACCCAACAAAACTCCGCCCTGGTAGAGCAAGCCACCGCCGCCACCGAAACCATGCGCGAACAAGTGGACCATCTGGTGAGATTGGTTAGTGCGTTTAAGTTGAGATAAATCGCTGTAGAACACAATAATCCGCTCTATCGAAAAAAGAACCACATCGTTGTTTTGGGACACCAATTAGGATGTGGTTCTGGTCGTCTTAGCGCATCTCTTTCTAATCACCTGAGGCGCGCAAAAACCCCTCGTTACTCACTAATCGGTTGAGATGCGAGATGAGGTAACGTGTTATCGGACAGATCCATGACAGGAGTTGCAAGTTGTCTCACCTGTTGTGTTGCATAAGTAGCAGTTATCACTACCACTGCCACCGCATGAAGTGCATGTTGATTGATTGTCCCCGTACCCAACTACCCCTCGCTGATTGCAAGCAGAGCACGCTTTTTTCCCATTCGTACAAGCGTGGCAAGCAACTCGGCCACGACCGTTGCATGTGTAACATGTTGATTCAGACATCGATGATCTCCACTGTTTTCAAAAAGAAATTTAAAAATAACATTTTCTTATAAGAATTTAAATTTCTTATCGTTTCATATTAAATATATATCTTGCTTTCAAATAAACAACAAAGAGAACCTTTGGTCACCTAGACTCGGGTGAGATTGTCGCTGCGAATAACGCACTGGGATATCCGAGGAAATTAGTTTGTCTATGTTCGTTCGTTGTTTTTGATACAAACAAACCAATTCGGTTATGATGCAATAAAGAAAACTAAACGGAAAATTTGATGACCGTAAAATCAAGCTCATGGACGAGAGAGCAGCTATTGGTTGCATTTAATTTGTATTGCCAGCTACCTTTCGGAAAATTTCATAGCCGTAATCCCGACATTATTCGTCTAGCAGCGCTGATAGATCGTACGCCATCAGCCCTAGCAATGAAATTAGTCAACATTGCAAGCCTTGATCCACTTATTACCGACACGGGTAGGGTAGGGCTTAAGGGATCGTCAAAATTGGATCGCGCAATGTGGGACGAAATGCAAAATGATTGGAATTCTTTCGCGATTCAAAGTCAGACTATGGTTGATAACTTAGTTGAGGCAAGTCAGCCATTGTTCGAAAGTGCCATCACTACAGAATTAGGAATTGTCGAAGATGAATTGGATTACTCTGCCGAAACAAAAGTAGCGCAGACAAAAATTCGTGTAGGTCAAAATTTCTTTCGCCGCTCCGTATTAAGTGCATATTCTGGACGGTGCTGCATTACTGGCTTATCGCATCCAAGTTTATTGGTCGCTAGTCACATCGTACCTTGGAAATCTGATAAAGATAATCGCCTCAATCCTCGTAATGGTTTGTGTCTTTCTGCCCTTCACGATAAAGCGTTCGATCAAGGGCTTATCACAATCACACACGACTATGAAGTCAAGGTTTCCTCTTCTGCTAGAAAATTAGAGAAGAATAAATTTACCTCGGAATGGCTATTAGATTTACACGGAAAAAAAATTTCTTTGCCTGAAAAATTTATACCTTCAAACGAATTTATTTCTTGGCATAACGAGCATATATTTTTATCGAACTAAATATTGATTTTCTTAGGTGCTAACGTGAAAGTAAGATTTTTATACATGTATCGTGATGCAGGGAATTTCAAAAATTTTGGTGAAGCTTATTTTGAAAATCCACATGGCTTCAGTTTAGAAAACCTGACAGAAAAAATAAAATCCAATCTTTTAGACTACTTATTTTTTGATGCTTTTGCGGTTGGTTTACCAGAGTTATTCTTTGAAGATTACGACGACGAACTTGATCACGATTGGCATGAATTTGATCGATTGGAGCATCTCGTTGACAACAACATTGGAGACGACTTGCAGTCGATAAGCGATTTTATTGAACAACTAGAGGTGAAAAAAATAATGTAAATGTCGCACCAAAAATAGTTCGCTGTTCATGTCGCTCTCGTGACAAAGATTACCAGACCTTCACTTTATCGTCGTCTATTAGCTGACGAAAATCCTCACTCATCGTCGCCCAATCCGCAATATCCACTTTAAATGGCAAATCTGATTCCGAAAAATCATGCTCAAGTGCTGCGATGAGGCTTAAAGATAAACCTGCCTTGCTTTTGATCGCCAGATCAAGATCAGAGTAGGGCTTGGCTGTGTGTTTTGCGCGTGAGCCAAATGCCCACACCGTGTCGTTGGGAACATGGCGTTGCAATATCGCTGCGATAATCGCCCATTGCTCTGCCGTTACATCAATGTCCGGTTGTTGGTTCATGTTTTGGGTGTGCCGCGTTTTTTCAGTTCCTGTAGTAAGGCTTGTCCTTCTGAGAGAAAATCTGGCACGATTTGCATGACTTCGATTGCTTTGCTCTCGTCGTAAGTGTGGCTGGTGATACTCCGCGCCTTGCGGTAATCTTTCCAACGATCCCAGCCGCTGCGCAGCAAACCTTGTTCGCTACCAGTTCTGATCAAGTCCGCAAAAGGTAGTTCGTCGATTTCAGCGGGATTAGCCGCTGCGAGTTCTAAATAGCGTTTGAGCATTTTGTGTGACAGCTCATAGCAGAATTCAAAGCGCTGAATGCTGGCGTCGCGGTAGAGGGAGTTGCCATTGTCCGCCTTATACGCCTGCAAGGCTTCGACAAGTCGCTGCAGCGCATTTTCTAAAGAGCTCAGATCGAGTTGAATTGCCATGTCGGCTCCCTGATTACTGTCGATAAAAAAGGCCTACCGGAAACGGAAGGCCTTTTCATTGTGCCGTTAATTGATATTAAACGTCAATATTCCCCGCCCGCAATGCATTGGACTCAATAAACGCGCGGCGTGGTTCTACGTCGTCGCCCATCAGTGTCGTGAAGATTTGATCCGCTGCAATCGCGTCTTCGATCTGGACTTTCAAGAGGCGGCGGACGGTTGGGTCCATGGTGGTTTCCCACAGTTGGCTTGGGTTCATTTCGCCCAGACCTTTGTAGCGTTGCTTGCTGACGCCGCGTTCGGCTTCGTCGCGCAGCCACAGCATGGCGTGGTGGAAGTCTTGTACGGCGATTTCTTTTGCGCGTTCGCCTTCGCCGCGGCGCATGAAGGCGCCTTCGCCTAAGAGGCCTTTAAACGTTGCTGCGGCGCTTTCCAGGACTTTGTAGTCGGTGGCTTCAACGAAGTCTGCATCGATGCTGGTGACCTTGATGTTGCCGTGGTGCATGCGTTCTATGCGCAGGCTGAAGGCGCCGGACAATTCATCTGACCGTACCACTGCTTTGACGGCAGGATCGTTGATGGCTTTGGTCATGTTGATGGCGGACTGCTCGGCGTTTTCTGCGGTGTCCATTTTCAGGGTCACGCCGGTCATGATCGCTGTGAGTGCTGCGCGGTCGATGACGCGGGTTAAGCGCATCATGATGGCGTTAGCGAGGTTGTACTGACGTACCAGTTCTGCCAGTGCTTCGCCAGTGATCGGGTCAGCGCCTGTGCTTGGGATCAGGGATGCGCCGGTCAGGGCGACGGTCATCATGTAAGTCGCTTCTTCGGCGTCATCTTTAAGGTAACGTTCATCGCGGCCGGCTTTGACTTTGTACAGCGGTGGCTGGGCGATGTAGATGTGACCGCGTTCGACCAGTTGTGGCATTTGACGGTAGAACAGCGTTAAGAGCAGCGTACGGATGTGGGCACCGTCGACGTCCGCATCGGTCATGATGATGATGCGGTGGTAGCGCAGTTTGTCGGCGTTGAATTCATCTGGGCCGATGCTTGTACCCAGCGTGGCGATCAACGTGGTGATCTGTTCGCTGGAGAGCATTTTTTCAAAGCGTGCTTTTTCGACGTTGAGCACTTTACCGCGCAGTGGCAAAATCGCCTGGAACTTACGGTCACGACCTTGTTTGGCAGAACCGCCCGCGGAGTCACCCTCGACGATGTACAGTTCGCACAGGGCGGGATCTTTTTCTTGGCAATCAGCGAGCTTGGACGACAAGCCTAAACCATCCATCACGCCTTTACGACGGGTCAGTTCACGGGCTTTACGTGCGGCTTCGCGGGCGCGGGAGGCTTCAACGATTTTGCCGCAAATGATTTTGGCGTCGTTTGGTTTTTCAGCTAAGAAATCAGTCAATGTTTTGGCAACGATTTCTTCGACCGGACCACGCACTTCGGAAGAAACGAGTTTGTCTTTGGTTTGTGAGCTGAATTTTGGTTCAGGTACTTTGACGGACAAGACGCAGGTTAAGCCTTCGCGCATATCGTCGCCAGTGACTTCAACTTTGGCTTTTTTAGCGTATTCGTGTTCTTCGATATATTTGTTGATGACGCGGGTCATCGCAGCGCGCAAGCCAGTTAAGTGGGTACCGCCGTCGCGCTGTGGAATATTATTGGTAAAGCACAGCACTTGTTCATTGTAGGCATCGTTCCATTGCATAGAAACGTCGACAGTGATGTTGGTACCTTGATCCGAAACGCGTTCGCCTGTTGCCTGGAAAATCGTTGGATGCAAGACGCTCTTGGCTTTGTTGATATATTCGACAAAACCACGGGTGCCGCCTTCAAACGCAAACAACTCTTCTTTACCAGTGCGGTGGTCGTTGAGTTTGATGCGCACGCCATTGTTTAAGAAGGACAGTTCGCGGATACGTTTTGCCAGAATTTCGTAATGGAATTCAACGTGGGTGAAGATTTCTTCATCAGCCCAGAAATGGACTTCAGTACCGCGTTTGTCAGTGTCACCAACAACTTTGATTGGTGATGTAACGATGCCGTCGACGGTTTCGAGTTCACGGTTTTGCGGTACGCCACGCACAAATTCCATGGTGTGAACTTTGCCGTCGCGACGAATGGTCAGCTTAAGTAATTTGGATAAGCCATTCACGCAAGAAACACCAACGCCGTGCAAACCACCGGAGACTTTGTAGGAGTTCTGATCGAACTTACCGCCGGCGTGCAATTCGGTCATGACGATCTCAGCCGCACTACGCTTAGGTTCGTGCTTGTCGTCCCATTTGATGCCGGTAGGAATACCACGACCGTTATCGGTAATCGAAATAGAATTGTCGGTATGAATCGCAACGTTAATTTCGGTACAGTGACCAGCTAAGGATTCATCGATGGAGTTATCCAGAACCTCAAAGACCAGATGATGTAAGCCAGTGCCGTCCGATGTGTCGCCAATGTACATGCCGGGGCGCTTACGCACGGCTTCCAGACCTTCCAGAATCTGGATGGAGGATGCACCGTATTGATTGGAACTGGCGGCTGAAACTGGTTGGTTCTCTTGGTTTTGATCGGACATGGCTACCTTCTTTGTGTTTACTGCGTGTTCATGGGTATTCAATCCCTTCCCTGATCACATGGATGAAGAGGGAAGGGTGGGGTGGCAGAGTTTGTCCTCTGCGGAAAAGACATCAAAGATCAGAAGGGACAACATGCTGCATTTTGTGCAGTTGGCTGTCGCTACCTGAGATCAACGCCCCTCACCCCTGCCCCTCTTCCGCTTGCGGTAGAGGGGTGTGTCAGGCTTAAATTCTCATTGGCATGACGACGTATTTGAAGTCAGTGTTTTCTGGAACGGTGATCAATGCCGAAGAATTGGAGTCGCCCAGAGAAACGCAAACTTGATCGCATTTCAGGTTGTTCAATACGTCCAACAAGTAGCTGACGTTGAAGCCGATATCGACGCTATCGCCACCGTAATCGATCTCGATTTCTTCCATCGCTTCTTCTTGATCGGCATTGGTCGACAAGATTTGCATGCTGCCTGGTGTAATCACGCAACGGACACCTTTGAATTTGTCCGAGGTCATGATCGCGGCACGTTGCAAGGAGCGCAATAACTGTTCGCGACCCAACGTAAAGCTGTTTTTGTAGCCTTTAGGAATCACGCGGTTAAAGTCTGGGAACTTGCCTTCAACCAGTTTGGACACCAGTTCGATATCGGCAAATGTCAGTTTGACCTGATTGTTGGCGATGTCGATTTGTACTGGGTCTTCTTTGTCTTCCAGCAAGCGCTGTAATTCGATGATTGTTTTGCGCGGAATGATGACTTCGTGACGTGGGAACTCTTGTTCCACTTCGACTTGGCAAAACGCCAGACGATGGCCGTCTGTGGCGACGGCAATCACGTTTTTACCATCCACTACCAACAGCAAGCCGTTGAGGTAATAACGGATGTCTTGTTGCGCCATGGAGAAATGCACCATGTTGAACAGATGCTTCAATGTTTTTTGCGGCAAATTGACGCTGGCATTGAAATGTTCTGCTTGTGCAACCGTCGGAAACTCTTCTGCTGCTAAGGTTTGCAAAGAGAAGCGTGACTTGCCGGATTGAACGCTCATGCGTTTGTTATCGAGCTTGAGCACGACGTCCTGATCGTCAGGCAAGGCGCGCAAAATATCGAGCAATTTGCGTGCTGCGACGGTGGTAGCGACAACCTCGCCACCAGAACCGATTTCTGCTTTGGTCGTGATCTGTACTTCGATGTCCGTCGATAAGAAGGACACTTGTTCACCGTCTTTGCGAATGAGGATATTGGCCAAAATCGGCAATGTGTGCCGACGCTCGACAATACCACTCACAATTTGCAAAGGCCGGAGCAGTGTGTCCCGGTGGGTTTTTACCAATTGCATTTGAAATCCTCGCTAATCGTGGTTGTTATGATTGATACTGCATAAATACTGCTGTTGAACTGCCGCTTTCTGTCCGGCATGGAATGCATGTTTCATGCCCGGACGTCTTGGACTTACTTTGCACTTGCTCTGCACTTACTTATTATTTAGCTTGCTACTTCTTTGTCCTTCTTAACCCTCTCGGCCTGCTTCGCCTTCTTAGCCTTTCAGGGTCTGCTCCAGCACATGCAACTCATGGTTGCATTCTGGATTTTTGCTGCGATCAGCGGTGATTTTGCGAACGGCATGCAACACCGTGGTGTGATCGCGACCGCCAAATAATTCGCCAATTTCTGGCAAACTTTTTTGCGTTAGTTCTTTTGCCAGATACATAGCAATCTGACGTGGTCTGGCAATATTTGCCGGACGCTTTTTAGAATACATATCGGCAACTTTGATATTGAAAAAGTCAGCGACCGTCTTCTGGATGTTTTCAACAGAAATCTGGCGGTTTTGGACCGACAACAAATCTTTGAGCGCTTCTTTGACGACATCAATGGTGATCTCTTTACCATGGAAGCGAGAGTACGCCAGAATCTTGCGCAACGCGCCTTCGAGCTCACGCACGTTAGAGCGCAGATGCTTGGCCACAAAGAACGCAACGTCATCTGAAAAATGCACGCCTTCGGAGTGCGCTTTTTTGAGCAGAATGGCGACACGCATTTCTAATTCTGGTGGTTCAATCGCCACCGTCAGACCCGAGTCAAAACGCGAGATCAAACGGTCATCCATACCCGTGATTTCTTTTGGATACGTATCACTGGTGATGATGATTTGTTTCTTGGCTGCAATCAGTGCTTCAAACGCATAGAAGAATTCTTCTTGCGTGCGGCTCTTGCCACCAAAGAATTGAATATCATCGATCAGCAACAGATCGAGCGAATGGTAATAACGCTTGAATTCATCAAAGCCTTTGCGCTGATACGCTGTCACCACGTCACGCACATATTGCTCAGCGTGGATGTAGCGGATTTTGGCGTTAGGATTGTCAACCAGAATCTGATTGCCGATCGCGTGAATCAAGTGTGTCTTACCCAGACCAACACCGCCGTACAGGAACAGTGGGTTATATGAAACGCCAGGATTGTTGGCGACCTGAATCGCGGCGGCACGCGCCAATTGGTTGGCCTTACCGGTCACGAAACTATCAAAGGTTAATTCGACGTTGATGCGGCTCAGGTCGCGACGTGGAGAAGCTTCTGGCGCGGCAGCTTCTGGCTGCGATTCTTGAGCGTTACTCACAGGCTCACCATCTACACCTTGACGCGAAGGCATCGGCGCCGCTGCAGGTTTCTTGCCACCGCGCGGATCGAGCACGAAGACGACTTCAACGTCTTCATCCCAATACTGATTCGCCAGCTCAGAGATACGGTTGGCAAACTGTGCTTTCACCCAGTCAAGTTTAAAACGATTGGGCGCAGCGATACTCAGCTTGCCTTCTTCGAAGGAGAGCGGTACGAGCGATTTAATCCATGCACTGTATTGTTGCGGTGGAAGCTCTTGCTCAAGTTGGGACGAACAGGCTTGCCAGAAATTTTCCATGTATGACTTTAAATTATTAAATGCAAATGCGCGGTGCCGAATTAATCTTTCAGGGTGTATGTAAAACAGCTTCGGCAAACTCTCATGTACTTCAAGCACTCATACCAAGTGCGAAGTAAAAAATAAATAACAAGCACGCGTTTTTCTACAGCCTTGCTTGCTATGTCATGCCGGAACACTTTTTCATCAACCCCGATACTTTCGAATTTTAAGAATGAAATGGTCAAATAAACAATTTGTTCTTTTCATTCAGTTTTTTGAAAGTTGCCATTAAGGCATAAACCGGTGCCGCGCTAATCCTCTATTTTAACCGCGACTGAGCGAGTTATCCACAGCCTTAGATTAAATTTATTCCTTGCACTGCGTCAGAGGCGGTAAACGGCTTTTGATTAATTTTTACGCTAAGTGATTGACACGTAAGGTAAAAATGGTGTCTAATTCAGGGTTCCCTACCCTCTTTTATTGGATGGTGCATTGTTTATGTTGGGTTTTTACTAATTCAGCATAGATGCAGTACATTAATGCAGCAAGCCATGAGCAGCGGTTTTGGGGCAGTAAAGGTGAAAAGCCTGACGTAAACAACGCAAGCCTTTACCCGTAATTCCGATTTTTTTTATTGCTCAAATAGCGAGACCAACATGAAACGTACTTACCAACCTTCCGTCGTTCGCCGCAAGCGCACTCACGGTTTCCGCGCACGTATGGCAACCCGCGGTGGCCGCGCTGTACTGAATGCACGCCGTGCTAAAGGCCGTAAACGCCTGGCAGCTTGATTTTAAATTTTTGGTCTGCGGCAGCTTTCGCTGACATCGCATGATCAATCTTTTAGCTGACCCAGTTCAGGCCGATGCAGGCGGTGCAGATTTTGCGCGTGCCCGACGCATCATTAAAACGGATGAGTTTTCATCCGTTTTTCGTTTGCGCCCCGTGCAAAAAACGCCCCATTTCGTGCTCTACACCAGAGCGAATGAATTGGCGCATGCCCGTTTAGGTGTGGTTGCTGCCAAGCGCTTTGCGCCGCGTGCAGTGACCCGCAATACGATCAAGCGTGTAACGCGCGAGATCTTCCGATGTGCTGCTTTACAAAACGTCGATTGCATCGTGCGCCTGTCGCGACCCGTCAACAGCAAAGACGGTCCAGCTACCACTGCCCAGCTCAAACGCGAGCTGCGGGCGGAGATTCTGCGCCTGTTTGCTGCACCTGCCTGTAAAAAAGTGGGCTGACATGAAAACATTACTGCTCCTGTTGCTACGCTTTTATAAGTACGCAATTAGTCCTATGCTGGGGCAGAATTGTCGTTTTTATCCCAGCTGCTCTGAGTATGCGGCACAGGCGATTGCATTGCATGGTGCGACCAAGGGAAGTTATTTAGCAGGCAAGCGCTTGTGTAAATGTCATCCTTGGCATCCTGGCGGCGTGGATCATGTCCCGCCCGCTAGTGAAAAACACATGATTGCCCCCACATCCGACTCATGCTGCCATGATCAACCTGGCAGCACTGGTCATTCCTCACACTTTTCCTGACATATACCAAATGGATAAAATGGATATCAAACGTACCGTCCTGTGGGTTATTTTTTCCATGTCGCTCTTGCTTCTGTGGGACAACTGGATGCGCCATAACGGCAAGTCGTCTATGTTTTTTCCTGCTGCGGCAACGCAACAAGTAAAAGATGCCAAGTCAACGACAGCGACGACGGCAACGAATGCGGTAGTCCCTGCAGCGGGCACTGCCAACGGTGCAGTAACTACGTCTGTGAACGGCGATGCGGCGGCCGTTGCGGTCAAGACTGAGCGCATTACGATCACCACTGACGTGATCAAAGCAGATATTGATACCCTGGGCGGTGAAGTTAAGCGTCTGGAATTGCTGCAATACAAAGATCATCCTAAGCCAGAGCATTTCTACGAGCCATTCTTAGAAGCAGTCGGCTTACGCGCAAAACAGCAAAGCGATAAAAATGTCGTACTGTTTGATGAAAGCAATGCACGTACCTACCTCGCGCAAACTGGTTTAGCCAATGCTGCTTATCCAAATCATAAGTCTACTTTCGTAGCGCAACCTGGTAAGCGTAGTTTAGACGGTAGCGATAGCGTGCAGTTGGTGCTGGTTTCTGAACAAGGCGGCGTCAAACTGACAAAAACCTTCACCTTCAAAAAAGGTGATTACGCCATTGACGTTAAACATACAGTGACGAACAACACTGGCGCAGCGATTACACCAGCGTTGTACCTGCAACTGATTCATGACGGCACGAAACCTGAAGGCGGTTCGATGTTTACTGGCCCATCCGAATTCTACGCACCAGCGGTGTATACAGAATCGGAACACTTCCAGAAGCTGGAATTTGAAAAAATCCGCAAAGCTGAAGAAGAGCAACCAGGTAGTAGCAACAACGCCCACGCTAAGTCGGCAGACAATGGATGGGTCGCTGTTATTCAACATTTCTTTGTGTCTGCATTTGTTCCGCAAGACAAAGGGATGCGCGAATTCCGTACCGAAAAAGTGCGTGACAACATTTATGCAGTCAGCACTGTATTGCAGTTAGGTAGCATTGCTCCTGGTGCAAGTAAAGATGCTGATGCCAAGCTGTACACAGGTCCACAATCGACCGCTGTTTTGGAAAAAATCGCTCCAGGTCTCGAATTGGTCAAAGACTACGGCATTCTGGCGATCATTGCTAAACCATTGTTTGGTCTGATGAGCTTTATCCATGGTCTGATCGGTAACTGGGGTTGGACGATTGTTGTCTTCACGATTTCGATCAAACTGGCATTGTTCCCATTGTCTGCTGCTGGTTATCGCAGTATGGCAAAAATGAAGGTCGTGACACCGAAGATGCAAGCGGTACGTGAACGTTACAAAAACGATCCGCAAAAAATGAATCAAGCGATGATGGAGTTATACAAAACCGAGAAGATCAATCCACTCGGTGGCTGCTTCCCTATCCTGATTCAGATGCCGGTGTTCTTGTCCTTGTACTGGGTATTGCAAGCCAGCGTTGAAATGCGTGGTGCACCATGGATGGGTTGGATCACTGATTTGACTTCGCCAGATCCACTGTTCATTTTGCCTGTAATTTACGCGATTTCGATGTTCATTACGACTAAATTGAATCCTGCGCCTGCAGATCCAATGCAAGCCAAGATGATGATGTTTATGCCATTGGCATTCTCAGTGATGTTCTTCTTCTTCCCATCCGGTCTGGTACTCTACTGGGTAGTGAACAACATTCTGTCGATTGGCCAGCAATGGGTGATCAATAACAAATTGATCCCGCCAGAGCACAAAGTAAAGGCTTAAGCTTGAAATTCGGGAGCAGCGATGCTCCCGAAAAGACAACGCCCGAGCCTAAGCTCGAGCCTAAGCCCGCAGCGTGCGGGCTTTTTTTATACATAAAGAGTGCCACGACGAAGTTGTTTTGTCGTATTTTTGTCACAAGCACGCCTAGATATCCGCACGTTGATCGTGCAAGCAAAGTTAAAATTTCAACATGATCTACGACCCTATCCCCATCGCAGCGATTGCCACCGCCCCCGGACGCGGAGGTATCGGTGTCGTCCGCATTTCCGGTAAAAATCTTGCGTCTGTGATTGTCGCGTTATTTGGTGACATGCAGTTCAAGCCACGCCATGCCAGCTATCTCCCATTTACTCAACAAGATGGGACAATGATTGATCAGGGCATTGCGATTTACTTTAAGGCGCCGCATTCGTATACCGGTGAAGACGTGCTGGAGTTACAAGGGCACGGTGGTCCAGTGGTCATGCAAATGCTCTTAAGCCGCTGCCTTGAAGCCGGCAAAGACGCAGGTTTGCGTTTGGCTGAACCAGGTGAATTTACGCAACGGGCATTTTTGAACGATAAGCTCGACCTTGCACAGGCCGAAGCGGTGTCTGATCTGATCGAAGCCTCTACCGAAGCTGCGGCAAAATCGGCGTCGCAATCGTTATCTGGTGCTTTCTCCAGAGTTATTCATGATCTGGTCGATAAGGTCGTGAATCTGCGAATGCTAGTTGAGGCGACGTTAGATTTTCCTGAAGAAGAAATCGACTTCCTGGAAAAATCCAACGCACGCGGGCAGTTGACGGTGATCCAAACCGCGCTGCAAAAGGTATTTGAGCAAGCCTCGCAAGGCGCGTTGTTACGGGCTGGTTTGAACGTCGTCTTGGCTGGTCAGCCGAACGTCGGTAAATCGTCTTTGCTTAATGCACTAGCAGGTGATGACGTCGCAATTGTCACGCCGATCGCTGGGACCACCCGCGATAAAGTCACTGAGACAATTCATATTGAAGGTATTCCACTCAACATCATCGACACTGCTGGCATCCGTCACGAGCACGACGATGTGGAACCGGGTGGCATCGTCAATGTGATCGATACGGTAGAACGCATTGGTATCGAGCGAACCTGGGCCGAAGTGGAAAAAGCCGATGTGATTCTGCACCTGCTCGATGCTAGCCGTGGCCCGACGCGCGCCGATGAGGCGATCGTTGCGCGCTTTCCGGGAGGGGTTCCTGTTATTCGTGTCTGGAACAAAATCGACATCTCTGGTCACCACGCAAGTGTCGATCAGATGGCAGATGCAACGCATATCTATCTGTCTGCACAAGATCATGTTGGTATTGATTTGCTGCGCCAGGAATTATTGCGCATCGCAGGCTGGGAACAAACCGGTGAGTCGCTTTACCTCGCGCGTGAGCGTCATCTGATTGCCCTCAAACACGCGCACGAACATCTGCAAACCGCCGCAGAATACGCCGCGCAAAACGATCAGTCGCTGGATCTGTTTGCGGAAGAATTACGCCTGACCCAAGACAGACTCAATAGCATCACCGGTGAGTTTTCTTCGGACGACTTGCTGGGTGTGATTTTCTCGCGGTTTTGTATTGGGAAATAAAGCGCGGCAAATCGTATTGTGTGGAGCGGGTACAATCTGCGCCTATCTTTGGGCGGCTGAAAATGGCGGGTTGCACGTATCCTACGCGCTGTTATCCAAGTCAATCCTGATGCCACTCCTTTTTGCGTTAATTTTGAACCCTTTTTAATGTGTAAAACGATCGCTCTTCGTAGAGCCAAGCCGGGTGTGGCCCGGCAGCCACTTACTTTTCTTTGCTTCGCCAAAGCGAAGTAAGCAAAAGAAAGGCGACGCTGAGACTTTGCCCTGCGGGTGCCGTCACTGCGTGTCGGCAAAATTCGTGTGTAACGTAAAATGGGAAAGTGTCGAAACTCGCTGCGCTCAGACAACGACACTTTCTGATCCGTTTTCCGTGAAGCACGAATTGCTTTGAATTGCTTTAGTTAAGCGGAGAAAATCAAAAGCGATATTGCCTTGGGTGCGGAGACTTAATCGTATCAGGGCGGGTTGCACCCGCCCTACGCAATGCGCAACCAAGAACAACGCTCCGCAAAACCTCGCTTGCGTATGTTTGGGCCGCATCATATTTTGAACATTACGGACAGACAAAGGTCAGCGTTTTTCTTCCTTTGTTTCCGGATGCGTCGGTAGCAGAAAAAGTAACGTAATACTTACGTCCGCTAACATTTTTCAACACCACAGTTCGCACATCAGAGCCAACTTGAGCTTTAACGTCACCCTGGGGCAACTGCTTGTCTGATTTAACTGATTCTAAAATAATCGTCGGTGCTACATCATAGTTATCAGTCGCACTAACAGAAAAGCTGAGTATGCTGGTTGTCGGATCAGGATGTGTGACTTGTAAAATGGACGCCGAGACAGATGGAGGAGTGGTGTCGCCTTTTTTTATAGGAACAGTAACTATGCCGTCACCAATAGAAACGGTTGCATGACCCTTGACATATCCGGGGTCATCTTTTTCTAAGGTAATTGAAAATGTATCCCAAATTTTACCCGGAGGTAATAAATTTGCTTGCTTTGTTGGAGTAGGCGTACCCGTTACATTTCCAGCTCTTGGATGAATTTGAAGTTCTTTATTACCCTCAATCCACTCAATTGAGAACTTCGGACTTTCGTCGGAATACCGAACTGCCGCGCCCCAACCGACGGGAGAACTTGTCTTGTCGGGCGAAAGCCAAAAAGACTTAGACAGGGAGGTGGGTGGTTCACTCAGTTCTACCGCTGGTGCATCTGGATTCCAGCCTATCGTCACGGCATTAATTGGTTTTGATCCGAGATTTGTCACTTTATATTGATAAGTTACCAATCCACCACGGTGAAGTGGCCATTCTCATATGCATCCGCTGCCGCTGTGACCGGAGCCAAGGGGGGAACTGAACATTTTGGCAGACAGTATCTTTCAATTCTGTCTGGCTCAGAGGTGCAAAAAAATGTCCCCATTCCCACTCTTGCGGTATTGGCAAGCGATTGGCATTCTGATGTTCCCGGGATTGCTCCCGTTGCTTTATAAAGTGGAAAGCATATTTCATCACCTTGATCGGCGTACGCAAAACTCGTACTCATTAAAGTATAAAACACGACGGCAATTTTATGTTTATTCATCGATAACATATCCTTTATTGTTTATTCTTTTAGTACCCGGAAGAAACAATATCTCTGTTTAACTAAGATCAATCGTTTTATAATTTTTCAAATTGGCAACTATTTGAATTTGAGAATCGTAATTTGGAAGGCACTGATTTTCAACATAAACCGCGATTTCTAAAGTTTTTTTTTGTTGCTAAAATCACCCATCCTAATCTCGTGATGTCAGGCACTCTGTGAGTGTTGTATAAGATAAAAAGAAGTTTTCAAATGAACAGAAGGCTGGGGCGGAACGGGTTGTAGCCAGTCTACAGTACTAAAATTTATTCCTTCACGACTCCTCTCTATGACCATGAAAAAACTGACTATCATCAGGTGCTTGCTTTCTGTCATACATACCGTAGTCTCTATCTACGCTGGCAATACGTAGCCGGTATTGTGAGAATATTGAATCGCGTCCGGCACTTTGTGCGGCTCTGTGGTGTTCTGTATTTCGCCAGACTTTCACCGCATCTTCATCGCGCCAGAACGATAAAGATAATAACTTGTCGGTGGACTGCAAACTTTGAAAACGTTCAATCGAGATAAAGCCATCGATGGTACGCAATTCGTCAGCCAGACTGGCGGCGATACGTAGATAATCGGGACGATGCAGCTCTTCCATTTGCACTTCAAAAATGACGGCAATCATTAATTTTCCTTGGTAAAAAATTCCGGCAGGCGGCCATTCAACGAGCGCCGGTAGCGCCAGTTCAACTGCTCCCATGCAATGTGTTGAGCCAATAAAACTTCAATCGCGCTATGTGAAATCGCCAATGCGATCGCCGTTCCCGGGCAGGCATGACGACCAGAACCAAAGCTGTAAAGGCGATGATTTGCTCGCGCAATATCAAATTCAAGTGGCTGTACATGGATTGCCGGATCAATATTCGCCGCGGCTAGTAATAACAAGATTCTTTCTCCAGCACGCAGATGGATGCCCGCAACGACGGTATCCGAGATGACAAAGCGGCGTGTATTTTGAACAGGGGAATGCAAGCGGCATGCCTCAGTGACAAAAGCGGGAATTATTTTGGGCTGTTGCGATAATTGCTCGCGCAGATCAGGATATTGAATTAAGCAAGTCAGCGCGTTGCTGATCAATCCGCTACTTGCTTCATAGGTTTGGGATAACAAGCCAATCAGATTGCAGAGAATGGCATTAGCATTATTCCATCCTAGCTCTTTTGCCCTCGTTTGTATTTGCGCAATAAGGCTGTTCGGTTTTACAGTTTGTGTCTGTACCAACATATGGAATTCAGTGAGTAAAGTTTGTGCAGCTCTACTTGCGCTTTCAATCTCTGTCGTGCCGCTCAGTGGTGACAGGCAGAGCACAAATTGACTGATCGCATCAGTGATTAAAGGCAATGTCTTTGGTTCAAAACCGAGCAGGCTTGCAACGGTGTACAGAGGTAAGCGTTGAGCAAAATGATTGAGTGCATTTGCCTCTTCAAAATTTAACTCTGACGCAAGTTTGCTCGTTTGATGTAGCTGAATCGATTCAAATACCCTCAGACACTGCTGCATAACCATTTTCCCACAATGATGGGCATCGCCTTCATTCATCCGAATTAACAAAGAAAAAACCTCGCCAGCGCTAGTTCCTTGTAGCGCCAATGGCACTGCCTCACCGATAGGACGCACGGCGCAATCGGGTGAGGCTAAAATTTCCTCTATGTCTTGTGCTCGCGCGGCAATCCAGAGTTGATGCTGCTTGTCGTAGGACAGACCTGGTTGTTTTAGTAAGTGACTATAAAATTCATTTGCAGTTGGATGGTAAGCCGCACTAAGTAAGTCCATGGTGTTCATCATTTTTCCTTTGGCATAATTCTTTTTCAGGTGCAGAATACGGACAAATGATCAATCACACTTCGTTGTCTATCAAACTATGGATGCAGATTTTGCCGACACCCGTTTAGCCCGACTGGCCGCCGCCATTGCAGAACCAGCGCGAGCGCGCATGTTATGCAGCTTGATGGATGGGCATGCGCGCACTGGCACAGAGTTGGCCGCAATCGCTGAGATAGGTACGTCAACCGCGAGCGTGCATCTGGCAAAACTCAAAGAGCAGCAATTGGTACAAGTGATTGCTCAGGGTAAACATCGTTACTACCAGCTTGGTAGCAGCGAAGTTGCCACGGCGCTTGAATCTTTGCTGGCGATCGCCGGTGCACCGCAGCCACGTTTTAAACCCTCAACTCCGCCGCGCTTACGCCATGCGCGTACTTGTTACGATCATATGGCGGGAGAGCTGGCGGTGAAATTACATGATTCTTGCGTACAACAAACCTGGCTGGTCGGCGACCAGCAAGATAACAGCGTTTATGAATTAAGCCAGGCTGGTGAGCAGGCACTGACTAACTTGGGCATTGATGTTGATCTGACGCGCCAGTCGCGCCGCCGCTTTGCATGTACTTGTCTGGACTGGAGCGAACGGCGTCCGCATTTGGGTGGCGCTTTAGGTGCTGCCTTACTCGCGTTGAGTCTGAAGCATAAATGGCTGGAACGTGATCTCGATAGTCGTGCCCTGAGTCTGACGCGGGAGGGGAAAAAGCAGTTTCAAAGGCATTTTGCGATTGTTATTTGACGGTCGAATGCCCTTGAGAACGCCATCAAGTAGGTCGGGTGCAGCCCGCGCGGATCTTTGTGCGGCTGAAAATGGCGGGTTGTACCTGCCCGACTGTACTCTGTTTTCGCTGTTTTTTCCGCATGGTAAATATCAAAATCGTAGCTGCCTATGTTAAGGTATGGGCACTTATTTTTACGTTTTGCATCATGTGTCAATTACTTGGAATGAATTGCAATATCCCGACGGACATCGTGTTCAGTTTTACGGGATTTTCTACGCGCGGCGGTCTCACTGACGAGCATAAAGATGGCTGGGGCATTGCCTTTTTTGAAGGCAGTGGCGTACGCTTATTTGTTGATCATCAGCCAGCGGTCAGTTCACCTGTTGCCGATCTGATCAAACGTTATCCGATTAAATCGAAAAACGTCATTGCCCATATCCGTAAAGCCACACAAGGTGAGGTGATGTTGGAAAACTGTCATCCGTTTGTGCGTGAATGCTGGGGGCGTTACTGGGTATTTGCTCACAATGGTGATCTGAAAAATTTTGCGCCGGCATTAAACGGTAGTTTTTTACCGGTTGGCACCACGGATAGTGAGTTGGCCTTTTGTTATTTATTGCAACAGATGCGTGGTCGATTTGGCGAGACGCTGCCAGCGATGTCTGAACTTGCTGAATTTATGCGCAACATTACAGCTGAGATTGCCGCATTTGGTACTTTCAATATGATGTTGTCGAATGGTGAGGCGTTATTTGCGCATTGTTCAACAAAATTGCATTACATCGTCAGGCAGCATCCTTTTCCGGTCGCGAATTTATCGGATGAGCAGGTCACCGTCGACTTTTCGACGGTGACAACACCGAATGATAAAGTGGCGGTGATTGTGACCGAACCGCTGACGAATAATGAAATCTGGACGCAGTTCGCTCCAAGGCAGTTGATGGTCTTTGTCGATGGCGATGTGGTGACATTTGACGCCTGTACGGAGGCGCCATGAGTACACGTCAGATTGACCAGCTCGATACCAATTTATTACGTGTATTGCATACGTTGCTGACTGAGCGCAGCGTGACGCGTACTGCCATGAAGTTAGGGCAGTCGCAACCGGCAATCAGTAATATGCTCAAACGCTTACGCGATATTACCGGCGATGCCATTTTGGTTCGTGGTAAGAACGGGATGACGGCTACTGCGCGTGGTCAGGAACTCCTGTTGCTAGCCAGTCAGGGCTTGAGCGTCATGGAAAGCATCGCTAGTCCAGCACCAGCTTTTGTCCCAGCTACCACGCAACGCGTTTTTCATCTGGGTGCCCCTGATTACCTCAGTGTGTTGCTCATTCCGATGGTGATGGAAAAAGTACGTGAGCTGGCACCCAATGCAGGGTTAGTGATCCATGCATTAAATGCGGGGTTTGATTATGCAGCCGCTCTCGAAACGGGTGAGCTCGATTGCGTGATTGGCAATTGGCCTGATTTGCCTAACCATTTGCATATTGCACAATTGTTTGAAGACGAAGTCGTCTGTATGGTGAACCGCAAACATCCGGTGGTTGGTAAGGGTTTGTCGTTGAAATATTATCTTGAGATGTCTCACCTAGCGCCAACGCCCTACATGATGGGCCATCGCAGCATTATCGACGGCACGCTGGCAGAACAGGGACTCAAGCGTAAAATTCAGATGACAATACCATACCTTGGGATGGTGCCCTACGTGCTGTCGAAAACGGATCTCGTGTTTACCACGAGCCGTAGTTTTGCTGTGCAGTGTGCGAAAGACTGGCCAATTGAAATTTTACCGATGCCAATGACAATGCCCAAAATGCGCTTTTTTATGCTGTGGCATGAGCGCGTCCATGCGGCGGCAGAAGTTCAGTGGTTACGTAGAATTGTTGCCGAGGCTGCTGGCGAAGTACTTGCCTAAAAAAGGTTCCAACTCAAAAAAAACCTCGCGACTTCGTGAGAGAAGCGCGAGGTTTTTTGATGGCAACTGACGACAATTAGCCTGGTACTTTGCCCTCTACGCCTTCAACGTAGAATTTGATTTCATGCAAGAATTTGTCATCAGCGACGACATCTTTGCCCAATACTTCTTTACCTGTATTGTCTTTCAAAGGACCTTTCCAGATTGGTGCCGTACCGTCGATGACACCTTGACGACGTTCAGCGATGAGTTTTTTGACATCATCTGATACGTTCGCATTGAAGTACTTCAGATCAATCATGTTTTCTTTCAGACCCCACCAGGTGAAGCCGGATTTCCATTTACCTTCCATGACATCAGTCACGCGTTGGATGTAGTAGCCACTCCAGTCAATCGTTGATGCGGCGACGTGTGCTTTTGGACCAAATTTGGTCATGTCGCTATCCCAGCCGAAAGCCAGTACATTTTTTTCTTCCGCAGTTTGTACGACCGCTGCTGAGTCGGTATTTTGCATCAGCACATCAACGCCCTGACCAACCAGCGTCGTTGCTGCCTCACGTTCCTTGCCGGGATCAAACCATTTGTTTACCCAGACGACTTTGGTCGTTGCCTTTGGATTAACGCTGCGTGCACCGAGTTCAAAGGAGTTGATGTTACGCAGTACTTCTGGAATAGGTACGGAAGCAACGATACCTAGTTTGCCAGATTTGCTCAGTTTGCCAGCCGCCACACCTGCGAGGTAAGCACCTTCGTAGGTACGGACGTCATATTGCGCGACGTTGTCCGCTGTTTTGTAGCCGGTAGCATGTTCAAATTTTACATCTGGAAAATCTTTAGCCACTTTCAGAATGGCTTCCATATAACCGAAAGTAGTACCGAAGATGATCTTATTGCCTTGACTTGCTAAGTCACGGATCACACGTTCTGCATCGGCAGCGCTTTCTGGGACGTTTTCAACAAAGGTTGTTTTTACTTTATCACCAAACTTTGCTTCGACTTGTTTGCGTGCAGCATCGTGCGCAAACGTCCAGCCTGCATCACCGACAGGACCGACATAAATAAAGCCTACCTTTAATGGCTCGGCAGTACTTGCAGGTGCTGCGGCAACTTCTGGTTTGGCTTCTTCTTTTTTACCACATGCGGCCAGACCGAGGACTGCCAGGGAGATGGCTGCTACCAGGGTTTTTCTACGGGAAATTTTCATTATCAGTTTCCTTCGGTGAACAAAAAAATGGTTTTTTAAACTTAACTTACGTTGAATCTGTCAGATCTGAAGCTAGTGAAGCAGATGTTGACAACAAACAATGCGTTTGCCTGATCGCTCACGGGCGGAACGGCTTACCTAGTGACGCTGGCATATTGAGTCGTATCCAGTCTGGATTGCGCGAAATGAGCACCAAGACAACAATGGTCGCCACATAAGGCAGCATCGACAAAATTTGAGATGGAATCGCAATGCCGATCGACTGGAAATAGAATTGCAATATCGTCACACTCCCAAACAACAATGCACCCAGCAAGACCCGTGCCGGACGCCAAGTAGCGAAGGTCGTCAGAGCCAGCGCAATCCAGCCACGCCCCGCCACCAAACCTTCAACCCACATGGGCGTATAGACAATGGATAAGTAGGCACCAGCAATACCGCAGCAAGCGCCGCTGAAGAGCAGCGCAAGATAACGGATTTTACGTACAGGATAACCCAATGCATGGGCTGATTCCGGCGACTCACCAATGGCACGCAAAACTAGACCAGCGCGGGTACGATACAGAAACCAGACGATTCCAGCGCATAATGTCAGACTGAAATAGACCACCCAGTGTTGACCAAAAATAGCTTTGCCTAAAAAAGGAATGTCGACTAGACCAGGAATGCCGTGGCTGCCAGGCACTAATGATTGCCCGACAAAAGATTGCCCGATGAAGGCGGATAATCCAGTACCAAAAATCGATAGCGCGAGACCCGTGGCAACCTGATTTGTTGCTAAGACTAATGCCAGCCATGCGAATAGACTTGCCATCAGCATCCCTGCTACCGCACCAGCCAGAAAGCCAAGCGCTGGCACATTCGTCTGATGGGCAACGGCGAAACCGACGATCGCGGCGACTAACATCATGCCTTCCGCACCAAGATTGAGCACGCCTGCGCGCTCATTGATCAACAGACCGAGGGCGGCGATCAGTAATGGTGTACCAGAATTGATGGAGGCGGCGATAAGAGCTGCAAAATTTTCCATGATACTTATTTCTTCCAACGGAGGCGGTAATTAATCAGCGTGTCGCAAGCCAGCAGCAGGAACAGCAACATACCTTGAAACAGGCCAGTGATGGCGGACGGTAAGCCTAGACGGGATTGCGCCAGTTCGCCACCGAGGTAAAACAGCGATAACACCAGACCACCAAAAATACTGCCGATCGGGTTGAGGCGGCCGATAAAGGCGACGATAATCGCAGCAAACCCATAGCCTGGCGAAATCGATGGCAATACCTGACCGATCGGCCCCGCCACTTCGAATGCCCCCGCCATGCCAGCAAAACCACCGGAAATCAGCAATGACGTCCACAAGGCCTTGCGGCTAGAGAATCCCGCATAGCGCGCAGCCAGTGGTGCAAGGCCACCAACGGTTAAACGGTATCCAGCAAAACTCCGGTACACAAACACGGCCATGATCAGACTGGCAACGAGCATGACCACAAAACCAATATGCAAGCGGCTACCCGTCATCAAATGCGGCAGCAAATACTCGTTCGAGAACATTTTTGATTGCGGAAAATTCATGCCGTTCGGATCTTTCAACGGACCATTGACCGCATACATCAGCAACAACTGGGCGATATAGGTCAGCATCAGCGACACCAGAATCTCATTGGCGTGAAATCTATCTTTTAACAAAGCGGTGATGGATGCCCATACGCTGCCACCAATCACACCAGCCAGTGTTGCCAGTACCAATACAACGCCTGGAGACAACGTGGAAGCGCCATTATCAAAAAATAAGATCGTAGAACCCGCTGCCAACCCACCGGCGATCAGTTGACCTTCCGCACCGATGTTCCAGACATTGGCGCGGTAACAAATAGATAAACCGAGTGCGCAAAGGACGAGGGGCGTGGTTTTCATGAGCAGTTCGGCAACGGCAGACGCACTTCGTATCGGCTCGATCAAAAAGACTTCTAGGCCAACCAACGGATTTTTTCCCAGCGCCAGAAACACCAGGCCACCAAAGAAAATCGTCAGTAGTAATGCTAATGCCGGCGATAAATACGCCATGGTGCGGGACGATGCCGGACGTAATTCAAGTTTAAACATGCACAACCTCGACCTGGTTGCTTGCATTGACGTTCCATAAACCACTCATCCACAATCCTATCTGTTCTCTGCTGGCCAGTTCGGTCGCGATCGATGGCGACAAACGGCCTTTGGCGATCACATGCATGCGATCACATAATTCAAATAATTCATCGAGCTCTTCAGAAATCACCAGCACCGCGCATCCCGCTTGTTTCAACTTGTGGATCTCCGCATGAATTTGCGCTGCCGCACCGACGTCCACCCCCCAAGTTGGTTGCGCCACGATGAACACGTCTGGCTCACGCATGATCTCGCGTCCGACAATGAATTTTTGCAAATTCCCGCCAGATAGGCTGCGTGCCAGTGCTGCTGGTCCTGATGCTTTGACGCGGAAACGGCTGATGATCTCGCTCGCTGCCTGAATCGTGTGTTTAAAATTTATCATGCCATGACGCACAAACGGCGCTTTTTGCTCAGACAGCAGCATGTTGTCAGTCAGACTGAGTTCTGGCACCGCACCACGCCCCAGGCGTTCTTCCGGCACCAGACTCTGACCCAAGTCGCGTCGGGCGTTCGGGCCACGATTGCCTACTGGCTGACCTTTTAAAGTGATCATCTGTGCTTCAGGACGGCGGTCTTCACCAGATAGGGCAGCTAATAATTCTTGTTGTCCATTGCCTGAGACGCCAGCGATACCCACGATTTCACCGGCAAACAATTCTAGATTGATATTTTCTAATGCGGTGGCGAAAGCATGGGCTTTCGGCAGAGAGAGTTTTTTTATGCGTAAGCGTGATGCGCCAGGTTGCGTCTGCTTGTCTGGTGTGTGTTGTGGAATTGTGTCACCAATCATCAGACGTGATAGGCTGGCCGCCGTTTCTTGCGCTGGATCGCAATGGCCGGTCACTTTACCCATCCGCATGACGGTCGCTGAATGGCACAATTCGCGGATTTCATCGAGCTTGTGGCTGATGTATAAAATGCTACATCCTTCAGCGGCAATTTTGCGTAAGGTGACAAAAAGTTTTTGTACTGCCTGGGGAGTCAGAACCGATGTTGGTTCATCAAGAATCAATAATTGTGGATGGGTAAGAAGCGCGCGGACGATTTCAACCCGCTGTCGTTCACCTACGGACAACGTATGCACATGGCGATGCGGTTCTAGCTCTAAGCCGTAATTGGCACCCGTTTGGCGAATTTGCTCGGCCAGTTCAGTCATATCCACGTTGGCATCTAGACCTAGCGCAATATTTTCAGCTACGGTGAGGGTGTCAAACAGAGAAAAATGTTGAAACACCATAGAGATGCCAAGCTTACGCGCATCTTGTGGGTTAGCAATACTGATCTCCTGACCATTCCAATAGACGTGACCAGCATCTGGCTTGACCGCGCCAAAGATGATTTTCATTAACGTGGATTTGCCGGCGCCATTTTCACCCAACACCGCATGGATTTCACCAGGAGCGACGCTGAGATTAATATGGTCGTTTGCCACTACCGACGGGTAGCTTTTACAAATATCAGCAAGCGCTAATCTGGGCAATATCGGTGAAGCAGTAGAAGTCACGTGTACCTTTCCAACATGAATATAAGCGCTCAATGCAGCATGAACGCTTAAAATAAGCCTGAGGGCAGCAGAAAAAACCTGATCCCTTAGGGTGTGTTGACATAGACTTTTTTGAGTTTCTAAAAAATATGTGAACAATCCCTGGCAAGATGACCAGCACAAAAACAGCGACCACAACTCAGGTTAGGGAGATTGCAGCGCCGACATCATCATGAAATATGCATGTTGAGTATTCGGGCAGCATTATAAATCCCTCTGGGGTAGATTCACAAAATCAAAATTGCTCTGAAATCATTCACGTTGGTGCGAGTTGGTCCGCTGACAATCAAATTGTCCAAGTTTGAGAAAAAACCGTAGCCATCGTTGTTTTCCAACATCAGTTTTGGATATAAATGATTTTCTGCTGCGCGTTGGAGTGAGTCGGGTTCACAAATGGCACCAGCATTATCTTCTGAGCCATCAATGCCATCCGTATCGCAGGCCAGCGCATAGATACCAGGCTGTCCATCCAATGCAATGGTCAGGCTGAGTAAAAATTCAGCATTACGTCCGCCGCGGCCTTTTCCGCGCACGGTCACGGTCGTTTCACCACCCGATAACATCACGCACGGTCGTTGGAATGGTTGTCCTTTTTGGGCGATTTGTCGAGCAATCGCTGCATGCATTACACCAATATCTTTTGCTTCACCTTCAATACCATCCGACAAGATATGTGCCTTGATGCCAGCGACCCCTGCGGCATAAGCGGCCGCATCCAGCGCATGTTGGGCGGTGGCGATAATGTGATGCGTATGACGGGCAAAGCGCGGATCGCTTGAATCGGGAGTTTCTCCACGGCCACTTTGTAAATGGTCGATCACATTCGGTGGCACTGCAATCGCATATTTTTGCAAAATAGCTAAAGCATCAGCGCAGGTACTGTCATCTGGCAGGGTTGGACCGCTGGCGATGATATTGGCATCATCACCAGGTACATCAGAAATCAGCAAAGTGACGACGCGTGCTGGTGCGCAGGCAAGGCCGAGGCGTCCACCTTTGATTGCAGATAAATGTTTGCGGACGCAATTCATTTCATCAATGGCTGCGCCACTCTTGAGCAGCGCTTTGTTGATGGCTTGTTTTTGTTCCAGCGTGATGCCTTCCGCTGGCAAGGCAAGCAAGGCAGAGCCACCGCCAGAAATCAGGCATAACACTAGATCATCGGCGCTTAAACCTTGTACCATGTGCAAGATACGCTGCGCTGCTAGTTGCCCAGCCGCATCTGGCACAGGATGAGCAGCCTCGATGACTTCGATGTTGTCGCACGGTGCGCCATGTCCGTAACGGGTGACGACCAGCCCTGACAGTTCTCCTTGCCAATGTTGTTCGACGGTACGCGCCATGGCGGCCGCTGCTTTACCAGCGCCAATCACAATCGTTCGCCCATTGGTCGGTGGTGTTGGTAAAAAAGCCGGGAGACACTTGTCAGCACTCACCGCATCAACGGCTGTCTGGTACAACGAAAGCAAAAAATCACGCGGGCTTGAGATGGTCATAGTGGCACAGTAGTAAGATGGTGGTTGTAAGATGGTGATAACAAGGCTGACGCAATACTGCTCCCGTGGAAGGATCACGACTGCATCGCGTCGTGGAGCAATTTACATTTTAAAACGATCATAAACGATATGACTTACGATTTCAGTGAAGTAAATTCATCAATGCAAAAATACGTTGACCGCGAGGTTTTGGCGGGCGTATCAACAGCAATCTTGGTCGGACAGGACGTGGTTCATCAGCATTGTGTTGGATGGGCTGATAAAGAAAACAATATTCTGTTACGCGATGATCATGTATTCCGGATATTTTCCAATACCAAACTCATTACTTCGCTCGCGATTCTGATGTTGATGGATGACGGTAAGCTGGCCCTCGACGATGCCGTTGAACACTATCTGCCGCAACTTGGTCACCGCCGTGTGTTGAAAGTCAATGCGACGAGTCTGGATGATACTGAACCAGCGCGCTCTTCGATTACCCTCCGACAATTGCTTAACCATACATCGGGTCTCAGCTATGGTCTGCTGGATCATGGCAGCATGATGTACAAAGCCTATAACGAGCGCAGGGTGTTGAATGCGTTCCAGACGCTGGAAGAAATGATCACGGTGTTAGAACCCTTACCGCTGAGTTTTCATCCGGGGACGGCATGGCAATATTCGATTGCGACCGATGTGCTGTCTCGCGTAGTGGAAGTCGTGAGTGGTAGAAATTTTGAGCAATTTATTCGCTTACGTATTCTCAATCCTCTTGGTATGGACGATACCAGTTTCTTTGTGCCGGAAGACAAGCTCGATCGCCTGACTGCTTATTATGGCGGCGCTGATCCTGATAATATTCTCAAACGTGGCTTACGCCGTTTAGAGAAATCACCTTATCCGGGGGCGTTTGTGACCCCCGTCCCACGTTTGTCGGGCGGTGGTGGGCTTGTGTCGAGTATGCACGACATGCTCGCCTTAATGCGCAGCCTGATGGTTGGTGGTGATTCATTATTGAAACCAGAAACCCAGCATCTGATGATGCAAAATCACTTGCCGCAAGGAACCGGCATCAGCTTTCCAGGCATTGGTGATGTGCCAGGAAAAGGATTTGGTTACGGTGGTGCTGTCACACTGGCCCCATCATCCATCGATCCGCCTGGTTCAACGGGGGAATTTGAATGGGGTGGTATTGCTGGAACGCATTGGTGGATTTCGCCGCGCCACAATATCGCTGGTGTGCTCATGACGCAGAGACTCATGAGCTTCTGGCATCCGTTTTCATTTGATTTCAAACGTGCCGCGTATCGGGCTGTTGGGATTAGCTAACGTTATCATACGGCAGTTTTAAGCGCGGTTTCATATTGCTGCCATTTTTGTCGCATACCATGGCAGCCTCGACTTCATTGTCATGTCAGGAGAATTAAATTGAATTTATGTCGGATACGTCGCGCAGGCATCATGACCTGCGTGCTGGCGCTTGCTGCCTGCAGCAACCTCTCGCCGCAAAAAATGCCCGCGGTCAGTCAAGACATCAGTACGAATGGATTGCAGGCGTCATGGGTTGTCATGGGAGATCAAGGGCAGGCGACCGCTCGGGCGATTACGACCGGTACCGTTTGCCCAGCGTTAGTGCAAGATGGCGTGGCGCAGACGATGACTGTACGTGCAGTGGCGGCCACCGTCGCACAACGAAAAACAGCCAGCAAATCAGAAGCGTCTAAGCCTTCGGCATTTCCCGTCTTAACGTGCGAAGCCACACTGGCGAAATCAACAAGCGCTGCAAGCATCGCGGGACATGCGTTACCTTTACCTAAAGCTACGGTGCAAAAGATTGTTGTGGTTGGTGACAGTGGCTGTCGATTAAAGGCATCGGACAACTATTTTCAGCCCTGTAACGATGGTGAAAAATGGGCATTTCGTTCGATGATTGATACTGCTGCGACATTTAAACCAGACCTCGTTTTACACGTTGGCGATTATCAATACCGTGAAAATCCCTGCCCAGACGGACACCCTGAATGTGCTGGCAGCCCATGGGGCTATGGCTGGGATACGTGGCAAGCAGATTTTTTTAGCCCTGCTCAGGCATTATTAAACGCGGCACCATGGGTAATGGTCAGGGGCAATCATGAAAGTTGTACCCGCGCCGGACAGGGCTGGTGGCGCTTTTTAGATCCCCGTCCTTTACAGTCAGGGCGTGATTGCAATCTTGATCAGAATGATATGACTGGCGACTACAGTGCGCCGTATGCCGTGCCTTTGGGGACAGTGGGAGGTCAGTCAGCACAGTTTATTGTCTTTGACTCGTCAAAAGTACCTAACAAAGTCCTGTCTAAGCAAGATCCTGCGCGGCAGATCTATGTCGACCAAATGACGATGGTGAATCAATTAGCAACACAGGTCGACTTTAATCTGTTTACTAACCATCACCCGATTCTGGGCGTGTCGGTAGAGAAAAAAGTGAGCGGTGGATTGGACGTCAAGCCTGGTAATGTCGCATTGCAGGACGTCATGAAAGAGATGAATCCAGCGCGGTTGTTCTCGCCAAAGATTCAGGTAGCGATCTCTGGGCACGTCCATTTGTTTGAGGCGTTGACGTTCTCGAACGATTACCCAACACAGTTTGTCTCGGGAAACGGTGGGTCGTCGCTCGACACCCCACTGAAAACACCCGTTGACCCTAGTTTGACACCGTATCCGGCGGCACAGTTGGCGTATTTTAGTAATTCAAACGATGTTGGTTTTATGACGCTCGAACGTGAACAGAACTACTGGAATGTGCGGGCATGGAACAAACATGGACAACTGATTACCGAATGCCAGATGCAAGAGAAAAGTACGCAATGTCATACCGTTGGGAGCTGATGTGATCGACAGGACTCGCTAGTATTGGTGTTATTTAAAAAAACAGAGCCCTTTGTGCTCTGTTTTTTGTTTTCAACGTTAATTTCGCATAAATACCGCGTTAATCGTACCAATAAATGGCGATTTGACGCTGAAAGCTGAATGGTAGAAAATGGTGTTTCCCACAGAGGAGTATTTTCATTTTGGAAATAATTAAATTGTTGCCCATTTCTGATGTGTGCCATATGAAAGCGGTAATTAGGTTGTATAGTTACGCATGATGTTCGGTTCCTGTAGCATTTTTTGATATCTGGATCTCTCTGGGGCATGTCATGAAATTGTTTTACGACCTACGAATTGCATCAAAACTCCTATTTGGCTTTATCGTTTTATTGGTATTGACCACCGTCCTCGGTTTTTTCTCCGTCTATCAGCTCTCTCACGTTAATCAGACCACCGTCGACCTCGGGGCGAACTGGATGCCGAGCGTGAATGCTGCTTTGCACATCAAAGAACGCATGTCTCGTCTACGGACACAAGAAATGCAAATCGTGTTATCCACTGGCGACTCTGCCAATATCGACAACTACGTAAAACGGTTTGATGACTACGTTCTCGAGCTAAAGCGGTATGAACAGGAATATTTGAAACTCATCTCAACTGATGGTGAAAAAAAATATTTTGCCAATTACCAGACCTTGCGGGAACAGTATTTGGCAGAATCAAAAAAAATGCGTGAACAAGCGCGTGCCGGCGATAAAGAGGCCGCAATTGCGACACTACGTGGTGCTTCGTCCAAGTTAAACCGCCAGATTCTTGAGGTTACTGATGAGATCGTTAAGGCCAATGTCGAAGGGGGAAAGGCGTCGTTTCAAACTAGTAGCGACATTTATAAATCGTCCAGAGTATTGATCCTATTGCTTTGGCTCGTCAGTGTCAGCCTAGGATTGATTCTGGCATTATGGATTGCGCGGGTGATCTCTAGGCCATTACAAGCGGCAGTACGTATTGCCAAAACCGTTGCTGGGGGTGACTTAAGTGTCGATATCCGTGTTGATACGAAAGACGAAACAGGACAATTGCTACAAGCGCTAAAAGAAATGAACGGCAATTTATTATCGGTAGTCCGCCAAGTACGACAAGGGACAGATGAGATTGCTACTGCATCGACGCAGATTGCTAGCGGTAATATGGACTTATCTGTACGTACTGAAAGTCAGGCTGGGTCACTTGAGGAAACAGCGTCGTCGATGGAAGAGCTGACGTCAACTGTAAAACATAATAGTGATAATGCTCGCCAGGCGAATCAGTTAGCACAGTCCGCTAGCACCATTGCGCTCAAAGGCGGGGATGTTGTCTCGCGCGTGGTTGATACAATGAACTCGATTAATGCGTCGTCTAAGAAGATTGTCGATATTATTTCCGTGATCGATGGCATCGCTTTCCAGACGAATATTCTCGCGTTAAATGCAGCGGTTGAAGCGGCGCGAGCCGGTGAACAAGGACGGGGTTTTGCGGTCGTCGCGTCTGAAGTCCGAAACCTGGCACAACGATCGGCAGGTGCCGCGAAAGAAATTAAAGTGCTGATTGATCATTCAGTCATGCAGGTCACTGAGGGAACGCAACTGGTCGCTGAGGCTGGTAGAACAATGACCGAAGTCGTCACGAGTGTACAGCGTGTGAATGATGTGATCAGTGACATTACCTCGGCGTCGACGGAGCAAAATGCTGGGATAGACCAAGTCAATGATGCCATTATTCATATCGACGAGATTACGCAAAAAAATGCAGCGCTGGTAGAGGAAGCCGCCGCAGCAGCAACGTCGTTGCAAGAACAAGCGGCCCATTTAAGTCATGTAGTGAGTATCTTTAAGCTTGATCACAAATTGCATGAATCGCACTACCTAGTTACCCCTCAGCTTCGTCTTGCGGAGTGACGCAGGTCCTGAGCAGCATCCGTTTTATGTCTCAATTGCTGTTACTTTCATTACCTCACTACCAATGATGGAGTTAAAAATGATGTTTTTTAAAAACCTCAAAATTTCTGCTAAGTTATTAGTCGGCTTCGTTCTACTCTTGGTATTGACAGCGTTCATTGGTATTTTTTCGATCTATGTATTAGCCAGCGTCAATCATTCTGCGACGGAACTCGGCACCAATTGGATGCCGAGTGTGAAAGCGGCGATGGGAGTGAAGGAAAGGCTCTCGCGAATCCGCTCCCAAGAGGCACAGCTGGTATTCGCGGAAACTCCAGAAGAAATTACTAAATATGAAAATCGCGTGAAAGAGGCTGTGACCGGCCTAAAAGAAAGTAAGACAGCATATTCAGCGTTAATTTCCGAACCCGAAGAGCGAAAACTATACGAGGAATATGTCCAGGCTGAAACCGCGTATCTGCAAATTACTGACAAAATGATCGCGTTAAAAAAGGCCAATAACTCTGCGGAAGCGATTGCGTTGATGCGCGGGGAATCCTCTAAGCTCAATACCAATATGCGAGAACTCGTCGATAAGCTCGTCACTGTTAATTCCGATGGCGGAATAAAAGCATATCAATCGGGTATCGTTATCTACGAACATTCACGTAATTTGATTTTGATTTTAATCGTCGTGAGTCTTGTCATCGGTTTCATGCTTGCGTTCTGGATTGCAGGGATTGTCTCCCGTCCGTTGCAGTACGCAGTCAAGGTGGCACAAACGGTGGCCGCGGGCGACTTAACCATTCATATTGACGTTGATAGCAATGATGAAACAGGAATGCTATTGCAGGCGCTTAAAGAGATGAACGATAGTCTGATGAAGGTCGTGACTCAGGTGCGTAAAGGGACAGACGAAATTACCTATGCGTCAGCAGACATTGCCAAGGGCAATATGGACTTATCGAATCGTACCGAAAATCAGGCGAGTTCACTGGAAGAAACTGCATCGTCGATGGAAGAAATTACCTCAACGATTCAACACAATGCAGATAATGCCCGTCAGGCGAATCAGTTATCACATTCAGCGTCAGAAGTAGCGCAACGCGGGGGGCATGTTGTTTCACAAGTGGTCTCGACGATGGGTTCTATTAATGAATCCTCGAAAAAAATTGTAGATATTATTGCCGTCATTGACGGCATCGCGTTTCAAACCAATATTCTGGCCTTGAATGCAGCGGTGGAAGCGGCGCGTGCGGGTGAGCAGGGGCGTGGTTTTGCTGTTGTTGCCTCTGAAGTGCGTAACCTAGCGCAGCGTTCCGCTGGTGCAGCGAAAGAAATCAAAGAGCTGATCAATGACTCAGTGAGTAAAGTATCTGAAGGTTCGCGCTTGGTCGATCAGGCGGGTAGCACGATGAGTGAAGTAGTAGAGAGCGTTAAACGCGTCAGCGACATTATCAGCGAAATCACCGCGGCAGGCCTGCAACAAAGTGCAGGTATCTCACAAATTAACGATGCCGTGACAGAAATGGACACGCTCACGCAGCAAAACGCCGCGTTGGTGGAACAAGCCGCGGCCGCTGCGACATCCCTGCAGGAGCAGGCACAAAATTTATCGGAAGTAGTGAGTGTGTTTAAACTTGACGCAGCGCATAGTACTGAAAGTCGTCAAGCGCCGTCAAGACCTCTCGTCAAGCCTGCCGCGAAGACCGGTACTGTAGCAAAGAGTACTCAATCGGTGACTAAAGCATTACCGAAACCAGCCTCAAAAAGCAAGTCTTCAAAAGCAGGTCATGGAGCTTCAACAGCAAATACTGCTGACGACTGGGAAGAGTTTTGATTTGATCTCACGTCGTTATTGGTGAGCATAAAAAAAGCAGCGGGAGAAGGTGTTCTTCCGCTGCTTTTTTGTCACTGCGACATGCGTACTGCGTGTTCTCATGTCAAACAATAGGCGACGATGGCAGTGTAATCAGCTTAATTCGCTTTGTTTGACGATGGTGTGCGAGATCAGACCATATTCTTTGGCTTCTTCGGCGCTCATCCAATAGTCACGATCGATATCATTCGTGACACGTTCGAGGGTCTGGCCAGATTCACGTGCGATCAGGGCGGAGATGCGTTCACGCACTTTGACGATTTCACGTGCTTGAATCGCGATATCGGTCGCTTGACCGCCGCAGCCACCGCTAGGTTGATGGATCAGGAAGCGGGTATTTGGCAAGCAAACACGTCGTTCTTTTGGAACGGACAAGAAAACGCTCACAGCGGCACTACCAACCCAACCAGTGCCGACCATATTGACTGGAATATCGATGAATTTGATCATGTCATGGATCACATCGCCAGACTCGACATGGCCGCCAGGGGACGATACCAAGATAGTGATAGGGTCCTTGGATTCGGCAGCCAGTGCGATTAGGCGCTTGCTGACGTCAGCCGCGAGTTTGTCGTTGATCGTGCCAAACACCAATACCGTGCGGGATTTGAATGCCTTCTCTTCCAAGAAAGGGCTACGCGCTGCGTCGATGTTGTCGTTGTCTTTTTCGTCGGCCATAGAGTTTGCTTTTTGTATGAAGTTGTTGTGGTTAAAGAATCGAGGTACTGTGCACTTTAGATGGCTACCGTATCGGCTTTTTTCAAGTAAGTTTCTGCCAGCCGCACCCAATAGGTGGCGCCGATGGGTAACAAATCGTCGTTAAAGTCATAGCTGGGGTTATGCAGGTTACAGGGACCAAGGCCATGACCGATGTCGCGATGTTCGCCGTCACCGTTACCAATAAAGACATAGCACCCCGGTTTTTCTTGCAGCATAAACGCAAAATCTTCAGCGCCCATGGTTGGTTCAACTTGTGCATCGACCTTGTCCGCGCCCACGACAGAGCGCATGACTTCCGTTGCAAATGCGGTTTCTTTGGCGTGGTTAATCAGCGGCGGATAGTTGCGTTTAAACGTAAAATCGACCTCGGCATCAAAGGCTGCTGCCGTGTGCTCTGCGATCTTGCGCATGCGCTGCTCTATCATGTCAAGCATCCCTGTACTGAAAGTGCGTACGGTACCGATTAACTGGGCCTCGTCAGGAATGACGTTGGTGGCGCTGCCAGCATGAATTTGTGTGACGGATAACACGGCCGATTCCAACGGGCTGGCGTTACGACTGACAATGGTTTGCCAGCTTTGTGCAATCTGAATCGCTGCCATCACAGGGTCAATGCCTTTATGCGGTTGAGCGGCATGGGCACCTTTGCCTTTGACGGTGACATAAAACTCATTTGATGAGGCCATCATCGGGCCCGGTGTGACACCAAAGCTGCCGACGGCGGCGCCGGGCCAGTTGTGCATTCCAAACACAGCTTCCATGGGATATTTTTCAAATAAGCCATCCTTGATCATGGCTCTCGCGCCACCACCACCTTCTTCAGCCGGTTGAAAAATGACGTAGACGGTGCCATCGAAAATTTTATGCTGGGATAAATAGTGCGCCGCACCGAGAAGCATCGCAGTATGACCATCATGGCCACAAGCATGCATTTTTCCGGCATGACGGGAGGTATGGGCAAAGCTGTTAATCTCTTGCATCGGTAACGCATCCATATCGGCGCGTAAGCCGATGGCTCGCTCGCTGGTGCCATTTTTGATGATGCCCACTACGCCTGTAACACCCAGTCCTTTGACGACAGTGATGCCCCATTCTTGCAGTTTATTGGCAACGACTTCCGATGTGCGGTGTTCTTCATAACAAAGTTCTGGATGTGCGTGAATATCACGGCGAATTTGTTGAATTTCATGTTGAAATTCGATAATAGGGTCAATCAGTTGCATTGCAGTCTCCGCATTGTGCTGTTGTAAATAGCCAATTTTTTAGAAATCGCGACAACATTGCACAACATTTTATTTTGTTAGCCATCACGGTACATCACCAGCTTGTGCGATGGAAGTGTCAATAAGAACCATATCAAGAACGATACCAGATTCTGTGTCTTACTGTGTAGTGCCTCGTCAGGCTTTGTCCAATGATGATGACTAGAACATGAGCCGAGCGTAAATTTTGCCTAAAATACAGTTATACATGGCGGTGATGAGCGGTATACGAATAATAAAGCAGACAGCTATGTTGCGCTGCACTATAGTTACACCTGTCTCCTCCAACACCTCCTAAGGTTTGGATTTAACCCGCAGCCGTTAGGTAGCGGGTTTTTTTTTGCCTACGGCGATCGCGTGACATGCTGATTATCCACAGACCTGTTATTTTGTTTCTGTTAATAAAAAATATGCAAGTCAGTCAAATGACAAAAAATGTCCCAGCCCCAATACTCATCAGGGTGTCTGATTAATTTTTTAAGTTTATGTGCAGAATGGGATCGTGAATTTGATGTCGATGGCGCACTTGATCATGTGATGCAAACATTTCTGCGTGGAAATGAATGTGCAAATTAGATATTCGTTTTGTGAATGATTGATATGCAAAAATAGTGGTTGGTGTATTTGTTGCGCTGCGATATAGTTACACCTGTCTCCTCCAATACCTCCTAAGGGTTTGGATTTAAGCCCGCCTCAAGCGGGCTATTTTTTTATCTGTACATCCTTTTACTTCCCGCCGTTTCCCTGCTAGCCAACGACCCAGCTTCCATCGAGCGTTACTTCGTCGCAATTGAATCCTTCGCCCATTCTGTCCATAACAACAAAATCACTCACCTGATGCAACGCAATTAGCGGATGGTGCCAGACGCCTCGGGCGTAATTGATTCCTTGGAAACCCTTGCAAATAAAGGCTTGCATCAATCTCGGATCAAACTCTCCGGGTGGGGCGACGACGACCAGATAGTCATTTTCAGCGTTGGTGGTGATGGGAACAAACGCCTGACTGCCCAACGGATGCCGTTCCATGACCGTGATGGCCAATGGCAAGTGTCGTGGTTGCCCGCGAAACAGGCTGAGGATAGTTTTGCCATCCTGAGCGTGAGTATCGGCGGTTGCCAATGCATGAAAGCGCTCGGTCGTTCCCTGATTGATGGAGTAACGACGCGCGCCTTCAAGCATGATGACTTCACCAAAAGGGGCGAAGGCTTCTCGGGTCAGGGGTTGGATAGTCAGGGTAGGCATGATGCGCTTTCTGGGGATGAATTTATACCAGTCTGCTGTGCAAACGCAAACGCGATACACCGCCGTCAGGGAAGATGTTCACTCGGATATGTGTGATCGCGCCGAGTGATTGGATTTCTTGCTGATAATAATGCTGATGATCCATTTGCAGTTTTTGCTGCGGCAGCAACACTGGCCAGAACATCGATTGCGTGATCAGAGAGGTGTCAGTGCCACCTGCCATGGAAGCCGCTTGAATGGAGCAGCTGTCTGGGAAGTTGCCCTTAAAGTGGCAGGTATCGACTTCAATTTTTTCGACGATGCCAGGATGAGCCAGCGCGATAATGCACCAATCGTTTCCTGGTTCGCGTCGACGACGGGTTTCCCAACCATCGCCCATATTCACGCCGCGACCTGGCATAAGCAGGTTGGACGCCAGACCGAAGTGTTGGTTGTTCGTGGCAACAACATAGCCACCGTTTTCCATGGCAATTAAATCGTACAAGCTGGTGCGGTCTGCTGCGGCCCAGTCGTTTTCTGGTTGCGCGTACGCCCGAAAACGTGCCACGCCACCGTCTGGATAGATGTTTAGGCGTAAGTGCGTGAACGCGCCAGGATGCGTGATCTCATGATAATGATGGCTGTTACCCTGCAAATTGACCGATGGCAGCACTTCCTGCCAGACCGTGTTCGCATCTGGTTCACCGTTGGCGATAAAGGCGCCTTCTAGTGATGCGGCAGGTGGGTAATTCCCTGTGAAATGGCTGGTATCAATATCAACGCCTTTCAACACGCCAGCACGCGCGAGTTTGAGTGTGCACCAGTCATAGCCATTGACGCGCTTGCGACGGGACTCCCAGCCATCCATCCATTTACCGTTGGTATCGTATTTTCCGGGAATAAATACGGCTGGTTCCGGATTGAGCATCCGCGCCATTTCAGCAAAAAAATCATCGCTGCAAGCCATGGTTGTTGCACCTAAACGCGGGTCAGCAAGGTTAGGGTAGCGACGGGTAAATTCAGGTGCATTGGGGTCGAGAGTAATCGTTGCCATGAGCTGCTTTCAATAGAGGAGTCGGTATATTTTTTGACAGATTTACGGTTGAACGGGAGCTGGTGCTGCACCGCTTTCTACCCAGTGCGCAATGACTGCGCGTTCTTCGTCTGTGATATTCGTCAGATTGCCCAAGGGCATCATTTTTTGTTGTACCACTTGCTGATAAATCAGCTGCGATTTTGCTTCAATCATGCCGGGCTGATCAAACATCAATCCTTTCGCTGGGCTATCGATCAAGCTGGGATGCGATGAATGGCATTGGATACAGCGTGCTTGCACAATGTGCTGTACCTCAGCGAACTGGTTGATGGTACCCGTCGTCGCTGATGTAGCGACAGGTTTCGGGGCAATCCATGCCGCCACGCCAGCCAGAATGGTAAGCGCCAGTACTGGGTAAATAGGCTGTGTCTTCCCTTTATGGCGCAGAATAAAAAACTGTCTGACTAGCACGCCAGCGACCATCATTAACACCAGGACGACCCAATTGTTGCTGGCGCTGTAGGTCATACTGTAATGGTTAGAGAGCATCGCAAACAAGACTGGTAACGTGAAGTAGGTGTTGTGTACGCTACGCTGTTTGCCACGTTGTCCATGTACAGGATCAACTGGTTGTCCTGCTTTCATTGCGGCGACCACTTTGCGTTGTCCCGGAATGATCCAGAAAAACACGTTTGCACTCATGATCGTGGCGATCATGGCGCCGATGATCAGAAATGCAGCGCGTCCAGAGAATAAATGACAAGCACCCCACGCAGCGGCAATCACATAACCGATAATCAACGCAGAGAGCAATCGTTCATTCTTGCCGAACAAACGACACATCAAGTCATAGACAACCCAGCCCAGGGCCAGAAAACCTAAAGCAGCTGCCACGGCAATTGTCGGCGTCAACGATGCAACGGAGGGATCGATCAGGTAAGTGCGGGCATTGAACAGATAGACTAAGGTGAACAAGCTAAAGCCTGACAACCAGGTACTATAGGATTCCCAATAAAACCAATGCAAATGTTCTGGTAACCGCGGCGGTGCTCCGAGATATTTTTGCGGATTATAAAATCCACCGCCATGTACCGCCCATAATTCTCCGCCAACTCCTTGCTGGCGCAGTTGTTCATCGGTAGGTGGCGTTAAATGGTTGTCGAGCCAGACAAAATAAAATGACGAGCCTATCCACGCAATCGCCACAATCACGTGCAGCCAACGTAATAATAGATTGGCCCAATCGAATAAATACGCTTCCATGAATCTTCCTAACTACCGCGATAGGTTGAGTAGCTCCAAGGCGTTGTGACCAAGGGCACGTGATAATGTTGGGTGGCATCCGCGACGCCAAACCGTAAAGTGACGATATTCAGAAACGCAGGTTCAGTCAGACGGATGCCGAGTGCCTGAAAATAGCTGCCCACATCAAAATCTAATTCATAAATGCCGCTAGTGAAGGCGTCTCCCTCCAATAAAGGCTGATCACAGCGACCATCTGCATTGGTCAGGCGTTCACAGACCAATTGCCGTTGGCCGCCATCCGTACGGTACAGACGTACCTGTATCCCTTGCCCTGGTTTGCCGTGGGCTGTGTCGAGTACATGCGTCGTCAGACGTCCCATACTACTCCTCTGTTTTTGTTTAAATAATTAAGCAATATTGTCGACAATCTTAAGTCGTTTAAAAACAGCGTGTCAAACAAAAATTCTATAACTCATTGTTAAAAAAGAGTTTTAAGACTATTTTCGCAACAGAAATTTAAATTTTAGTCACTTACTATTTATATATTGTCGACAATTATGATTAAATACGAGATAAATTAAACGCGTCACTCCGTTATCCTGACGTGCTTACCTCGCAGTACAACAGTGAATAAATCGACAATTACCATTGTGAATAGCAGCAACTCTAACGACCTCGACACCGCCGACAACGCTGAAAAAGAACAGCGCATGTACCGCGACATCTACGATGCCATCATGGACCATCGTTTGCCTGCACGGACAAAATTAACTGAGCAATCTTTGAGCCAGATATACAGCATGGCGCGCCACGGGGTACGCAAGGTGTTAAATCAATTATGCGCCGATGGATTAGTCGACTTGGAGCCCAATCGTGGTGCATTTATTGCCAGCCCGGGTGAAAAAGAGGCGCGGGATATGTTTGAGCTGCGCCAGAACCTCGAAGAGCTGGCATTAGAAAAAGTGCTAGTGCAAGCCGATGTTGATGGCTTGGCTGGACTGCGTCAGATGGTTGAGCGCGAACGTGACGCGTATCAGCAAGGTGACCGTGCACAATGGATCCGGCTTTCGGCAGATTTTCATATCGAGTTGGCAAGAATGAGCGGTAATGATTTATTGGTCGAGATGCTGCGCCGGTTAGTGTCTCGCACGACCTTAATGATCTCCAGTAACGAGGTGCCAGGTACACGTCCTTGCTCGTTTGATGAACACTTCAAAGTACTGGAAGCATTAGAGCGCCGCGATAAAAAATCGGCGCTGCATGAAATGGCACAACATTTGCATCAATGCGCTTGTCGTACCCCAAAAAATGTTGGAAAAAGTTTTGATTTAAAAGCGGTACTCGGACAACGTGGCTGATCGGTAGCGGCTTATGCCGACGGTATCAGCAACGACGTTCTGACATTGATGGAGAATAAAGACGAATGACAATCATCTCAGCTTATCCGCGCGATCTGATTGGATATGGCCACCACGTGCCACACGCACAATGGCCACAGCAGGCACGGATTGCCGTGCAATTTGTATTGAACTATGAAGAGGGCGGTGAAAACTGTGTTCTGCATGGCGACAAAGCATCGGAGCAGTTTTTATCCGAAATCGTTGGCGCTGCAGCGTATGAAGCGCGGCATATGTCGATGGAATCGATTTATGAATACGGCTCCCGCGCTGGGGTGTGGCGGATTTTGCGTGAATTTGAAAAGCGCGACTTACCATTAACGATTTTTGGTGTCGCGATGGCCTTGCAGCGTCATCCTGAACTGACAAAGGCGTTTTCAGAACTTGGTCATGAGATCGCTTGCCACGGCCTGCGCTGGATTCATTACCAGAATCTGGATCAGGCAATCGAGCGCGAGCATATGCAACAAGCCGTACAGATCATGCGTGAGCTGACGGGGAGTGCGCCCTTAGGCTGGTACACCGGACGTGATTCACCGAATACGCGCCGACTGGTGGTAGAGCATGGGGGCTTTGCGTATGACGCCGATTATTATGGCGATGATTTGCCATTCTGGACCGAGGTCAGTACGCAATCAGGTGAGGTGAAACCACATCTGGTAGTGCCGTACACCTTGGATAGTAATGATATGCGTTTTGCTACCCCACAGGGTTTCAATACGGGTGAGCAGTTTTTTACGTATTTAAAAGATAGTTTTGATGTGCTGTATGCCGAGGGTGATCCTGACGGCGACAATGCCCCCAAGATGTTATCGGTAGGGATGCATTGCCGTTTGCTAGGAAGACCAGGCCGTTTCAGAGCTTTGCAGCGCTTTCTGGATTACGTGCAATCGCATGACAAGGTCTGGATCTGTCGTCGTATCGATATTGCGCAGCACTGGATGGCAACACATCCGTATTCTGCTGTGAAAAAGACAGGAGAATTAGTATGAGTATGACCTACCGGTTAGCGACATTAAACCTTGTGCCGGAAGCAGAGTTTGTCGAGGTGTTGGGCGGTATTTTTGAGCATTCTCCATGGGTGGCGCAGGCAGTTGTCGGACAACGGCCGTTTTTGAGTATCCATGACTTGCATTCGGCGATGGCACGAGCCGTGCGTGAGGCGGATGAAGAAGCACGCGTAACGCTCATTCGCGCCCATCCGGAACTGGCAGGTAAAGCAGCAGTCCGAGGAGAGTTAACAGCAGAGTCAACGCGTGAACAACGTGGTGCGGGATTGAATCAGTGTAGTCCCGAAGAATTCGCGGAATTACAACGTTTAAATGATCAATATAATAAGAAATTTGGCTTTCCTTTCATCATTGCTGTACGAGGACATAACAGACAAAGTATTATCCGGCACTTCACGCAGCGGCTCCATGCAGACCGCATCACTGAAATGCAGGAATGCATAGAACAAATTGTACGGATTGGCGGCTTTCGACTTGCTGACTTAATCAACTCCTGAGGCTGAGCCTGGGTCTGATCCTAGTCTGGCTTCCGGAACGATGCTGACTCAGAATAAATTTCGCCATTCCAGAGAGAAAACCAGATTTGCCAAGCGCGTTGCGCGCTGCTGCGACAGAATTTTTTTACCACCTAGATAAAGGAAGAATGATGAAAATGAAATTCAATAGTCTGGTCGTCGCAGTCGCGGCAACGCTGGCGGCAGGGAGCGCGCTGGCGCAGTCTACCGTCTCTGTTCAAGGTTTGGTTGATGTGTCCGCTGGTTCCATCAAATACAGTGGCGACACAGGCAGCAAACTTTCCGTCAATAGTGGTGGTATGACGACGTCATGGCTGGGTTTTAAAGGCGTTGAAGACATCGGCAACGGCTTGAAAGTCGATTTCGCTTTGACAAGCTTTTTGCAAGCAGACAATGGTCAGTCTGGCCGTTTTTTTGGCGACACGCTGTTCTCCCGCGATGCCAACGTTGGCTTGTCTGGTGATTTCGGTAAAGTATCTCTGGGCCGTAATTTGTCCCCTAACTTCTTGCCAGTCGTGATTTTTAATCCGTTTGGCGATTCGTTCAACTTCTCACCATTGGTCTTGCATACTTGGGTACCAAACGGTAATTTCGGTGCACGTACATGGGTAAATTCTTCTGCTGCTGACTCTGGCTGGAGCAACGAAATCATCTATACGACACCAAGCTTCAATGGCCTGACAGCGAACATCCACTATCAAGCAGGTGAGCAAGCTGGTAAAACTGGTGTCAATAACGTTGGCGCTAACGTGCTGTACTTCAATGGTCCTCTGGCATTGACTGCTTACTACCATCAGGTACAAGTAGCGAACCCAACACCAGGCGCGATCGTTGATGCAACCAGCACACCAATTAACTACGCTTCCATCAACTACCAAAAATCTTACTTTGTTGGTGGTAGCTATGATCTGAGCGTTGCTAAGTTGTTTGCGACGTATTCATCCAGCAAAAACGATAGCAGCACTGGTGCCGCAATGACAGACAAAACCTACAGCTTGGGCGCGAAAGTGCCAGCGGCTGGTGGTAACGTGTTGTTGGCGTTTGCGGATACAAAACGTTCAGGCAGCCTAGTTGGTGCAGATCTGAGCCGTGACACATTCTCCGCTGGTTACGACTATGATTTGTCCAAACGTACTGACGTGTATGCTGTTGCGATGAGCGACAAAATCAACACTGCCGATCGTGCAAGCAGCGTCGCTGTTGGTATCCGTCACAAGTTCTGATTGACATCCCCATCAGTTTGCCATCGAGCCTGATGGGGATTTTATTTTGCTTACTAAGAGTTAGCCGCGGCTTTGGTAAATGACGCGTTCCAGTTCCGGAACACCGTAGACATCGGCATTGCTCAGAAAGTCATCAAACGGGCCGAGCTTGTTAATAGTCTGGCCATTTTTAAATACGATTTGCAGACCTTCCAGTTCATTCCAGTCGCAATCGCATTCCAGTAACACATACACACCCTGATCGCCACTCTGACGGCGGCACACCAGAACCTCATCACCAAACTGGATATGCTTCCAGACCTGATCCGCGGCCTCTATGGAAATTAGTTCATTGCCTTCGCTTTTGGCGAACTGTACACAGTCCTTGTAATAAGCAAAAATCTCATCTTCAACGCCAAGCAAAATTTCGTGATCGAGTTCCAGAAAATGTGTGATGGCGTCACTGAACTCCTGTTGACGAGGGTCGTCAGGGTAGCCTTCGATCAAAAACTCACACTGATGACCGTTCAGTGCCGGGATCGCAACCGGTGCGCTGATCAGCCAGTCGTTTTCTGTCTCTTCTGTAAGTGGTCCGAGCGGAGCGATGTGCATAGCAGTCCTAATAAATAAGTGAAATGAATAAATGATGGATCGCTAGCGATGACACGAAGCCATTGCTTTGGGTGAGATCAGTAACAGCAGAAAAATGACCAATAAGCCAAACAACAAAAAGACGTGCAAGCCTGGCAAATGCGACAAACTATAGTGGCTGACCATACGGTTGACCAGACGATATAACTGAAACACGCACACTGCCATTCCCAGCCACCACGCCCACGCATACCTGCCCAACAGGCCAAAGGCGATCAGCAGACCAAGGAGGGCGATCAGCCAGAGAGTAGGTTGGTTGAAATTGATGTTGATACTCAGGTGGTTTGCGTTACCTGCAAGATTGAGCAGGGAGTTGCCGACCACAGCAGCAACATACACAACTGCTGTCACGGCGGCAAGGATAATCCGGGTTCGAGGCACAAGTAACCTTTTTTTAATGAAGTTGAGTTGCCTTTGGTGAGGCTTTGGGTTCGCGGGGTGGAATCTGTTACTACGCGAAATGCGTTGTATTTTATCAATTTTTTTGAGGGGGATTTTTGGTTTCTGTATGAGCTTATTGCTCGGTAAAGTCGTAGGGCGGGTGCAACCTGCCAATGCGTTGTCTCAAGCGAACAACGCATTGGAAACAGCAAAACCGATGCTAAAGCTGCCACACAACTACTCAGGTGTTTTTTAGATAGAGATCGAGTTCATCGAACCAGACTTGCTTTTGCTCGTCGGATACAAATGCTGCTTCAAAGCTGTTGCGTGCGAGTTGTACCAGTTCTTCTTTACTCAGGTCCAATGCATCGGCTGTGGCGATGAAATTGGTGTTCATGTAGCCACCAAAATACGCCGGATCATCCGAATTAATGGTGACGCAGAGACCGTCGCGTAACATGCGAGCGATGTTGTGTTCGCGTAAATCTTTAACGACACATAACTTCAGATTCGATAAGGGGCAGACAGTCAGCGGCATGCGTGTTTGCTGTAAACGCTCCATCAAGGCTGCGTCTTCTTCGGCGCGGACACCGTGATCTATTCGCTCGACTTGTAAGACGTCGAGTGCGCCGTGGATGTAGGCGGGCGGTCCTTCTTCGCCTGCGTGCGCCACCAGATGGAAACCCATTGCTTGCGCCAGCGTAAATACATGAGCGAATTTTTCAGGCGGGTTACCAACTTCAGACGAGTCGAGACCAACGCCAATCCATACGTCTGCATAGTCATCACGCAAAGGTAAGGCGGCTTCGAGGGTGGCGATGGCATCTTCTTCGCTCAGATGGCGCAGGAAGCACAAGATCATGCTGGCAGAAAAACCATGTTCCGCCTTGGCTTCACGCAACGCGCGGGCGATACCGGCAAAGACGGTTTCAATAGCAATGCCGCGGGTTGTATGGGTTTGTGGATCGAAAAATAATTCGACGTGACGCACCTGATCGGCTAGCGCGCGTTGGATGTAGGCATGCGTCAGATCAAAAAAATCCTGTTCCGTTTGCAGTACTGCTGCCCCCGCATAATACAGATCCAGAAATGACTGTAAGTCGGCAAAGTCGTAAGCGACACGGACCTCTTCGACGTTGGCATACGGAAGCTTGACCTGATTTTTTTTAGCGAGGGCAAACATCAGTTCTGGTTCTAAAGAACCTTCGATATGCAAATGCAGCTCAGCTTTGGGTAAATGGCGGATGAAATCGTGTAATGAGGTGCTCATAGGGTGGCGTCACTTATTCTTGTTAGCGTTGCGATGGGCGAGAGTGTAGGGCGCTTCGCCCAGAGTTGCAATAATTGTGCGGCGACAGCGACGGCAATCACGCCCGGTTCTTTGCCACTAATACCAGAAACACCGATGGGGCAGACCATGTTTGGTCGCTGATGTTGGCCTATTCCACGTTCCTGCAAGCGGTTCTCAAAGCGGGCCCGTTTGGTTTTTGATCCAATCAGGCCAAACCACGCCACGTCCGGTTGTCGCAAAATATGTTCGCTCAGGATCAGATCGAGGCCGTGATGGTGGGTCATAACTAGAAAGTAGGCGTCTTTATCTGCGCTGGAGATGACTGCTTCTGGGGTGTCGGTGGCCTCGGTGATGATGTTGTCCGGTAATTCTGTCGGGAAAAGATGATCACGTTCATCGACCCAAGTAATACGGCACGGAACATATTGCAAAATATTAACCAGCGCAGTGCCAACATGGCCTGCGCCAAACAAGTACAAATGCGGTAGTCTTGCCTGTTCTTGTTGGTAATCATGGAGTTTGTGTTGCAGATCTTGATAGCTCCAGCAATCAACACGTTCTAAGCACAGACTTAACGCACCGCCACAGCACTGACCGAGGCTAGGTCCCAGTGAGAGATCAATATGGCGTGGTGTGGCGTCAGCGCTCGTTTCTGCCAGCCACAAACGGGCACTGGCGATCGCTTTCCATTCTAGATGGCCACCCCCGATGGTGTCATACTGAGTGTTCGCAGTCACCAGCATCCGTGTCCCTGCGCCACGCGGCGTAGACCCTTTGACTGCCGTGACGGTAATCAATACCGCTTTATCAGCAGGCGTCAGGCGGCGTAAGCTTTCCAGCCAATTGGTGCTTGTCGTTTGCATATCATGGACTCCGTAACGGCAAATAAGGCGAATAAGTCCACGATAGCAGTTTGCTTTGTGGAGAACATATACGCGCGCTGATGCTGCTTATTTCGTTAGCAGTATCTGACCGTTTAGCCGCCTTGCCAAAAGACAAGGCGTGCTGTTTGGCTGATCCAGAAGATAGTGAAACGTCGTGCTTTTGTATGGATTAATGGAAATAAACGGGTTGCGCCATCGATGCATCATATTGCCCAAGAAATTCATCAATTTCCTCGACAGTTGGCTCGCTGGCGATCAATTGGGTGACGTCATTACGGAAATCAATCGCTCTTGATCCTGCAATGAACCATTCACGATGCACGGCTTTATCAGTAATTTCATAGCCGCCAAAACGTAGCGCTTCGTGGTCAGCGTCTGCTCCGTATTCGACGACGCTGTAATGCTCGCTGTTATAGATGAGATTCATTTTGTGCATCCTTTCTGGCAAGAGGAAAAAAATCCTCGGTTTAACCGGACATGGTGCTTATGGCAGCGGATTTCAAGTGAGATAAGATGATCGGTACTGATGCAAAGAGGCAAGTAGCAACAGACCCTCTCACGAAGTGCATGTTTATTTACAGTAACGACAGAATTCGCTACAGCTTTAGTCTACAAGTAAATGATCGATTCTTCCAGTAACAACTGATCATAGGGTGCTTGTTGCAGTGTTTCCCGGAGATTTTGCAGATGTTCAGCGCTGGCGACGCCAAGATACAGGTGTTGTATTTTCTGTCGCAGGAGGCGATTTAAGGTGACGCGCATGGTCAGATTGCCAATACAACAAAAACAACCGGGAGCAATTCTTTGAATGTTAATTTGTGCGGATGGAAGAAAGAGGAAATTTCCGGAAGGTAAACCTTCGAGGATAACGGCAATGCGGGAATCACTACCATGCCTATCCAGAAAACAAGCACCCGCCTGCCAGATCGTAGCTTCTCTTTGGGCATAGTCAGCACCGCTGACGATCGTCAGCGGTATGCGTTCAGACATGAATAGCTGGACAAGAAGCGGTTATTCGCCGCGCTTGGCGTATTTCACAGACTCAACACCTAACTGTTTCAATTTACGATACAGATGCGTGCGCTCTAGGCCAGTTTTTTCTGCGACCCGTGTCATGCTGCCGCTCTCACGGTTCAAGTGATATTCGAAATAAATCCGCTCGAATGCGTCTCTCGCTTCGCGTAATGGCAGGTCAAATGACAGGCTGGCAAATTGATTGACGGGCGCCACTGTCGCTGTAGCTGGTACGTTAAACGATCTGCTTTCGTAGCCAGTAGTTAACGCTTGCTGGTGATGCGAATGACTCTGACTACTGTTGTGATCGCCACTGATCACACGTAAAGGTGGCACGGCAGGACGGGTCGGTTCTGGTGTCCGAGTCAGACCCTGTTGTACTGCTTTTAATAACTTTTGCAAAGCAATTGGTTTTTCCAGGAAGTTGAGTGCACCAATCCGTGTTGCTTCAACTGCGGTGTCAATTGTTGCATGACCAGACATCATAATGACTGGCATCGTCAATAGACCATCCCGTTGCCATTCTTTGAGCAGCGTTACACCATCTGTATCGGGCATCCAGATATCCAACAACACCAGATCAGGTTTTGCTTCCTGACGGGCGAGGCGCGCCTGATGTGCATTTTCAGCTAGTTGTACGACATGCCCTTCATCTCCGAGAATTTCCGAAAGTAATTCTCGGATACCCATTTCATCATCTACGACCAGAATATTTGCCATAAAATTACCCTATTACCGCCCCTATGATTTTTTCCTTGTTGATGCCTGCACCTTTCTGTGAAGATGTCAGGTGACTACCTGCAGACTCAACTTGCTTTTGATTCCGGTGCTAACTTTAACAGTAAAATCGCTACTTTTGCACCGTTTGTATCAGTACGATTTTGAATATCAATTCTACCGCCGTGCTCGTCGATGATTTTTTTGACCATTGCAAGACCTAAACCGGTGCCGCGTGGCTTGGATGTTGCATATGGTTCAAAAGCTCTGGCCAGAATTTTTTTAGAAAAACCAGGGCCATTATCAATGATTGACAGACGGACTGCCGATTGAACGTCAGTTCCTTTCGTGTTGTATCTTACAACTTCAGTGATCACATCGATGCGTGGCGAGATGTCTGAATGTGGGCTATCCGCCACGGCATCCTGTGCATTTTGTAACAAATTATGAATGACCTGACGTAATTGTGTTGCATCGCCCATGATTTTAGGTAAATCCGGTGCCATGCTCAGCTGAATAATATCGCGGTCGTCCCCTGCCAAGTATAAGTGTAAGACTTCATCAATCAGTTCACCCAGATTGAGCTGAGATAAAACAGCGGGTGGCGTCTTTGCATAGTCACGAAAATCATCGACCATGCGTTTCATTGATGCAACCTGATTGACGATTGTCGTTGTGCTTTTATTCAAAATCGCCACATCGACTTCATTGAGTTTATCTTGCAACTTCATTTGTAGGCGTTCAGCCGATAATTGGATTGGCGTCAACGGGTTTTTAATTTCATGGGCTAGTCGCCGCGCTACTTCACCCCAGGCAATAGAACGCTGTGCGGAAATAATATTGCTGATATCGTCAAACACAATCACGTAGCCATTGCCTGATCCAACCGGTAAGTGGGAACCGCGTGCCAGCAAGGTAATGCTGGCATTCTCGTCATTGGGCATGGCATCTGCTGCGGGCGGTTGCTGGTTAATCGTGTCAGGACGGGGTACTTCGATTTGTTGTTGCCAGTGCTGTTCTTGACCGTCTTTACCACCAGCCGCCGATTGTGCTTGCTGCGCTGAAAATGCTTTATCAATTTCTGTTGCAAACTCACTCATACCGAGAATGGAGCTCAGAGATTTGCCAATTTCTGCCTCAAGAGGACGTTGTAAAATCCGTTCTACCGACTCATTACAGGTGACTAGATGTCCTGCCTGATCGAGTACCATCACGCCCGCCGACATGTTTGCCAGGACGGACTCGAGATAGGCTTTGGCATTTTCTAGTTCGTTACGATTTTTTTCAACTGCTGCCCGGGCATCAAATAATTGCCTTGTCATGGTGTTAAATGACTGCGTCAGGCTACCCAGTTCATCTGAGCTTGCGACGATAGGACGCGGCGAAAAGTTACCTTCAGTAACAGCTTTAGTACCCTCTGCGAGCAGTAGTAAGGGGCGAGCAAGTTGTCCCGAAATCAGGAATGCACTCGTGATCGCTGCAAAAATAGCCAGCAGCAAGGTTAATGTCAGGGTAAAGATATACATGGTTTTCAGGCTGCCACGACCTAATGACCGGACCTGATACTCACTCGATGCGTTACGTAGGGCCTCGGCGTGCATGGCAATGCTGGCAGGAACGGGCTGAATTAATTGCAGATAATACGTGTCGTTTTGAAAAGAGAGTCCACTGTCACTATTTTCAAGTTTAATAACAACCCGTGAGCGCAGGATTTTTTTTGGTTCCTGGGCAAGAACCGGCCGTTTGGCACCGTTGGTTGCAGCGTCATTTTCTGGATGATGGTCTTCTTCGCCGATAATTTTTTCATCCGTCGCTGCATAAATCCGCGAACTACGTGCTGAACGTATCATGTCAGCGGTAGGAAGTTCCGGTACCAAATGATCAAAGTTCTGGTTGGCTGCAGTAATCAGCCGACCTCGGCTATTGACGATACAGGCTTCTTGGACACCAGCTCGTTCACGTAAGCGCGAGAGGGTTAGTGCAGAGGAGCTCGACGGGGATGTTAATTCGCCTGCCATATCACGCGCTTTAGTTTTCAGGTCCGCAAGCAGGAAATCGAGAGCGCTGAGTCCGAGATTTTTACCTGAATCGAGCGCAGACTCCACTTTGACATCAAACCACGATTCAATCGATTTCGATACAAACGTCACCGATACCATATAAATCACGGTCCCCGGCAAAATGCCAACCAGTGCAAATAATAGGACCAGGCGTGTCATCAGTCGTGAGCCAAACTCACGGCTGCGGAAACGACTAAATAGGCGTAACAGGAGGGTAGCGATTAAGACCAGCAAGGCTAATGCGACCAGCGCATTGGCTCCGAGTAGCCAGCCATAGTAATGCTCAAAGCGTGCTGAATTATCCGCTGCGGTGGTGAGTAAAAACAGCAGGATACTCATGAGAGCTCCGCCGATAATTAAGGCATACCGCAAAAATTTCGTCACTTTTCTTCGGCCTTGAAAGTAAAGCGTTTCCAATCTGAAGAGAAGCGCCAGTCACTATCATTGAGTGAGGTGATAAGGAAGGTTTTTGGCAGATAACTCAGATCAAGCTTGAGTTTGACGCCCACATTGTAAATGGCGCCGGGTGTCAGACTACTTTTGTCAGCAACGATCCATCGGCGCGGGCGTAGCACGAGTGCTAACGCATCTTCAAGCGTCGCAAAATTTTGCTGTAAACCGTTATTGATGGTGCCAGTGTAATTTCTGGTCCAAGGATTGTAAGCAATCCTGACGGTTTGTATGGAACGTATTGTTTTTTCATCCAACCAGTACCAGCGTGGACGTGTCAGTTCGACTTCGGTAGTAAAGGATAAGGGGATCTCTTTGGCAATAGCATCAACCAGACCGCGACTAAGTTCAAACGAAAAACTCGCAGAAATCCGGTAGCCTTCATCTGTCGCTTCCAGTTTTGCTGAAGTGACTTCCGCTTCTGTTGCATGGGCTGCCGGAACGACGAGCACGGCCAATACCGCTAACATCATTGTCAGCATGAATTGGCGTAACGGTGCTGTTAGTCGAAAGCGCATGCAATAAGAAAATAAAATCGGGAGTCATAATGACAGGACTGGCGTCGATTTGTTCCGCACACACGATCACTTGCGCTCATGGTTGGCGGTAAAACCGACGTCAGACTAAATGATAACGTGAAGCTCTCGATTTAGTTAGCTTTGGACAGGTTTTTGGAACAAGGCGTAGAACAAACCGTCATGTTCGTTGTTTGCATCGGACGAATTGGCCATCGTTGGTAATAATTGACCGGGTGCATCAAGGCGAATGGCACCATTTCTTTCAACGAAGGTTTGCGCTTGTTTTTCTGATTCCTGTGGCCAGATCGAGCATGTCACCATTAGCATCTTGCCGCCTGGTGCCAGCATGCGCCACAAATTATCTAGAATCCGTGAAGACAGGGCGGCGAGTTGCGCGGTATCTGTTTTACGTCTGAGCCAGCGACTATCCGGATGCCGACGTACGACCCCCGATGCCGTGCAGGGCACATCGGCCAGAATTCGGTCAAACGGTTTGTTATCCCACCAGCCGGAACGGGTGGCATCGCCTTGTTTGACCATTGCCGATAATTGCAGACGATCGAGGTTTTCATTAATTCTCTGAATCCGCGCCGTATCGATTTCGAGTGCGACTAACTCCAGATCGGCCAATTCCAGCAAGTGGCAGGTTTTACCACCAGGAGCGGCGCAGGCATCGAGCACGCGCATACCAGGCTCGACATCAAGTAAGGGCGCAGCCAATTGTGCAGCGGCGTCCTGTACTGAAACCAAACCAGTTTCAAAGCCAGGAATCTGTGTGACCGGAATCGGTTTGGTCAGACGGATGGCGTAGGGACCAATTTGACTGGCGGCGATTTGTTCGTTGGTCAGTAGTTCGAGATAGGCGGCCGTCGTCGTTTTGCGTTGATTGACGCGCAAAGTCAGCGGTGGCGCATGATTACCCGTAGTCAGAATCGCTTGCCATTCGTGCGGATAGGCTGTTTTGGTCTGGTCCACCCACCATTGTGGATAATTCCATACCGCTGCCGGTTGTTTCATGACCAATTTTAATAATTCGTCTTTTTCGCGCAGGAAGCGTCGTAAAACGGCATTCACCATGCCCTTTGCAAACACCATGTGCGGACTGGAGGTCGCTGCCGTCACTGCTTGGTCTACGACGACAAATTCTTCATAAGGCGCAGCCTCACCCTCGTTACTGACCAGTAAAGTCAGTGAGCAGCAAAGCAAACCGTATAACAACGCCGGCTCCGGCGTTTTATTAGTCATTGCTTTGAGTAAAGCATCGACACGGCCGACTTGGCGCATTGTCCGGTAAGAAATATCCTGAATCGCGCCACGTGCTTGGGGTAATGCATTCGTTTGCGAAAATACCTTCAGTAAAGCCTGTGGCAAGGCAGTCCCTTCAAGCACATACGCTACCGTTTGGGCGGCGCCAATCAAACTAAAAGCGAGTGAATCAGGCTTGAGATCTATTGCTTGTAGTTCTGGCACAACGAGTGGAGAGGGTGTGACAGGTTTGTGCGCTGGTTTATTGGCGGGCTTACCGAGGATTTTTCTTGGACGTTCTTGCATAGGAGTATTTTATTGTTACCAATGTAATGCGGTGCGCGACCTACGCGCTGCTGACGACGTATTCCAGTCACCACTGGTGGTGTTATTTTGTGACCAGTACAACGCTAGTGTACCAGCCAACATGCCTATACTGCTAATTCATCCGACGTTCACGCTACATCGTTCGCACGCTGGATGAGAAAAATACGCTGTTAAAAATAGGAATTGCGTAACGAAATGAACGAAAAGAAAAAAACGAAGTAAAAAAGAGCAGCAATAGTGCAAATAAATGATCGATTCAGCGCTGTAATGGTCAGACCGTCGGCGACTCGCTTCTGATGGGAGATAAGTGCTGCACTTCCAACCAGGTGCGGATATCGTCAAACACTTTTGTTGCTTCTAGTTCATTAAAAATTTCATGATAAAACCCAGGATACAGATGGGCTGTCATCCATTGTGGCGAGCAGACGCCCGAAAATAGTTTGCTTCCTTCTGGATTGACTAGGTGATCATCGAGTGCTGCTAGCAACAATATTGGCACTTTCAGTCCGGAGGCATGCTGCAGACTGAAATCCATGGCGTTAAGCATACTGTTGAGAAGACGTGCACTGATTTTTCCATGCACTAGCTTGTCATTTTTGTATGCATAGACCACTTCGGCGTCGTGCGACAGAAAATGCGCCTTTAAGCCATTCGGAATCGCAAGACCAGGAAAGACCGCACTGGCAAAACGTAAAAAACCATGTTGCAATCCAGACATATCAATGGCAAGTGCCGGTGACGATAAGATGAGTGCTTTGATCGGCGCAATAGCGCCAGTCGCAAAGCAGGCAGCAAACAAACCACCCATACTATGCCCGAGCAATATCGGTGGACCGTCTAACTGCCGACGAAAATCATTGATCACCAATTCGGCATCACGTAAAAGCGCTGCATCGTCAGGAACATCACCGGACCGACCGCCAGATTGGCCGTGGCCGCGGTGATCATAGGTACGGACAATGAAGCCAAGGGCATTGAAGAAGCGCGCAACGTGAGCATACCGGCCGCAATGCTCACCAAGTCCATGCATGATCAGCACACCTTCTGCAGGCCCTGTTTGGCCCGGGGTGTCGCTTCTTGCTAATGGCCAGTCGCGCACAAAAATTGCGGTTTCGTCGTCCGCACAAAGCGAAAATTCTAGGGTGTTTTCAATATGCGCGGTCATGGGTTATATGCCCCACATGACTTCTCTTTGCATTTTATTGGCTGCGTGAAGCATTTCCAGTACGGGGAATACCCGCGTTGCAAAGCTGACACGCTGTGGTTGTTCATGTTCGTTGTCATCACCGTTTTCATTATGGTGGGCACTAACATCGCGGCTAACTTCATCAGAAATCGGGTGCGCTTTACTATCGGCGACGGCCGCTTCAATTTTTTCGATTGCCTGTGGCAGTTCTGCGGCTGTGATAATGCCGCGCTCAACGTCTTTTTCCAGAATATCCAGAATACGGCGAGCGTGTTCTTTGTACATCGTTACTTCAGTTGCTGCTTTAGATTTAAACGTAATGAGCATAATCTGTTTCCTTTGACGAGTAATGTTGCTAGGCGCACCGCAAGCCAGCGCCAGCGAATATCGCTCCGTGCGCTGGAATACATACAGCCTATGATAATCCCAAATCAGATGACGTGGTGTTTCAGTTTGCGACGAAGGAATTCATAAATGTGTCAACGATTTCAGGCGTCATTTTTTTGGGTGGACCAATGACAATCAGTTGGTAGGCCCAATTCCCACGCGAGACAAAGCGCGCTGCCATGGTAACTTCGACATTTCCTTGATGACCCTGCACCCGCATGACGGTCCCAGGGGGCGCTGCTTGATCGATGATTTTTCCCTCAATATTCCGTATCATGCCATTTTGCATGGCTGCGAGAATATCACTGGCATTACCGAGATCGGTCAGCTTGGTACTGCCAACAGCAAAACTCAGTTGATCGACTTCACAAGCGGTCATTGTCATACTGAGTTTGCTTCCCGCGAGCAGAATAGGTTGTGTAAAACTATCGGGTTTGGCGGGCATCAAAATCGTAAATGGCGCATCGTTTGAATGGATATCGCGCCAGTTAAATTGAGGATTGCACGCCGACATCAGGCTAAGCCAGATGAGCGCGCACGACGTTAATAGTGTCTTTTTTATTATCATATAACTTCCTGAGCCAATTATTGGACGTCATCGCTTGCTATTGCTTACTAGGGCGTGTTGACATTTATTTTAACCAAAGCATCGAAGCTGCAATTGCCACAAATGAAGCAAATCGTTCAGCGAGTTTGTCGTATCGCGTTGCAACCCGCCTAAATTGTTTGATGTGAGCAAAG